>QNCW01000018.1 GCA_003645885.1 Candidatus Latescibacterota bacterium
TCTTCCTCCCTGAGGAGGACCCCCTCCTCCAGCCAACTCCTCCAGAGGAGGGCGGCCCTCCGGTATCCTTCGGGCAGGATGAGCCGGACGACGTTAAAAGGGCTCCTTTCAAGCAGCTCCTCCTTAAGTTCGGACGAGATTATATCGTAGGGCGGGGCCACCACATCCGCAATCTCCACCTTATGAGGATCGTACCTGACCCCCCGAAACGGCCTTACCCTCATCGACCTCCCTCCCAAATTTTCCCTATCTCCTCCATCAGGGCGTCGAAGATCTCCCCCTCCTCGACCCTCCGCACAACCTTCCCCTCCCTGAAGACCACGCCCCCCCTCCTTCCTCCAGCTACGCCCACATCCGCCTCTTTGGCCTCCCCCGGCCCGTTCACGACGCAACCCATAACTGCCACGGTCAAGGGCCTTTCGAGCCCCTCCAACGCCCTCTCCACCCTCTCCGCCAGGGAGGCCACATCTATCTCCGCCCTCCCGCAGGTGGGACAGGCTACGACCTTAGCACCCCTCCTCCTCAGGTCCAAGGACTTCAATATTTCGTACGCCACCCTGACCTCCTCCACGGGGTCGCCCGAGAGGGAGACCCTGACCGTGTCCCCTATCCCCTCCCAGAGAAGTATCCCCAACCCCACCGCCGAACGCACCGAGCCCGAACGCACGGTCCCCGCCTCGGTTATCCCTATGTGGAGGGGGTAGGGGACCCTGTCAGCTATAAGCTCGTAGGCCCTCACGGTCCTCGGCACGTCCGAGGCCTTAAGGGAGACGACTATGTCCTGGAAGCCCACCTCCTCCAGTATCCTAACCTCCTCGAGTGCGCTTTCTACCATGGCCTCTGGCGTAGGGCCGTACTTCTTCAGGAAGTCCCTCCTTATGGACCCAGAGTTCACCCCGACCCTTATCGGCACCCCCCTCTCCTTGGCCGCCCTGGCCACAGCCTCCACCTTATCCCTGCCTCCTATGTTCCCAGGGTTGATGCGGAGCTTGTCGGCTCCGGCCTCGAGCGCCCCCAGGGCCAGGCGGTGGTCGAAGTGGATGTCAGCAACTATGGGGACGTCGACCTCCTTCCTTATGTCCCTCAAAGCTCTGACGGCCCCCTCGTCCGGGACCGCCAGGCGGACCATCTCGCACCCGGCCTCCTCCAGCCTCCTTACCTGCTCCACCGTGGCGGCTACATCGTGGGGGTTGGTGTTCGTCATGCTCTGGACCCTTACGGGCGCGTCGCCTCCGAGCGTGATCCGGCCGACCTTGACCTGGAGCGACCTCCTCCTTGCGATCATCTACGCCCCCATAGTCCAAATTTCCCTGTCCAAGCTCCTGTACTGCACGGCCTCACCTATATGTTCCGGCCTTATATCCTCCGAGCCCGCAAGGTCGGCTATAGTGCGGGCGACCTTGAGGATCCTGTCGTAGGCCCTTGCAGAAAGCCCGAGCTTGGATATGGCCGCCCTGAGGAGGGCCTCCCCATGGGGGTCGAGCCTGCAGAACCTCCCAAGCTCCTTCGGGCCCATATCTGCGTTGCAGTATATCCCCTCGATGTCCCTGAACCTCTCCCACTGGACCCTCCTTGCCTCCTCCACCCTCCTCCTTATCTCGGAGGAGGACTCCCCCGAGGGCCTTCCTGCAAGCTCTTCGGGCCTTATGGCCGGGACCTCTATGTGGATGTCTATCCTGTCCAAGAGGGGCCCGGATATCCTGGACCTATACCTCTGTATCATGCCAGGGGTGCAGGTACATGTATGGGCCGGGTCCGAGGAGCCGAAGTACCCGCAGGGGCAGGGGTTCATGGCACACACGAGCATGAAGGATGCCGGGTAGGTCACGCTCATGGCAGCCCTGGATATCGTGACCACCCCGTCCTCCAAAGGCTGGCGGAGCACCTCCAGGACGCTCCTTTTGAACTCAGGAAGCTCGTCCAGGAAGAGCACGCCGTGGTGGGCGAGGCTGACCTCCCCGGGACGGGGGACCGTTCCTCCGCCGATGAGCCCTGCGTCGCTTATCGTGTGGTGGGGGGCCCTGAAGGGCCGCGTGGCCACGAGGGGGGTGTCCGGAGGGAGGATGCCGGCTACCGAGTGGATCTTGGTGGTCGTGAGGGCCTCCTCCAAGGTCATAGTAGGAAGGATTGTGGGTAACCTTCTGGCCAACATCGTCTTGCCCGCACCCGGTGGGCCTATCATCATCACGTTGTGTCCCCCCGCTGCGGCCACCTCGAGGGCCCTCTTAGCGTGCTCCTGGCCCTTCACCTCCGAGAAGTCCAGGGGGTAGTCCCCGTGCCCCCTGAAGGCCTCCTCGACCTCTACCCTCACGGGGGGCACTTCCACCTCCCCGTCCAGGAACCTTGCGACCTCCTCCAAGCTCCCAAGTCCGTAAACCTCTATCCCATCCACTATCCCTGCCTCGGGAGCGTTCTCCTTGGGGAGGACCAACCCCCTTATCCCCGCATCCCTCACCCCCACGGCTATCGGCAGCGCACCCCTTACCGGCCTCAGGGTCCCGTCCAACGAGAGCTCTCCTAAGAGGGCGAGGTCCTCGAGCCTCCCCGTGGATACCTGCCCCGAAGCTGCGAGTATCCCCACGGCTATCGGGAGGTCGAAGGCCGAGCCCTCCTTCCTTACATCGGCGGGTGCCAGGTTTACGGTTATCCTGCGGAGGGGGAAGCGGAAGCCAGAGTTCTTTATGGCTGCCGCAACCCTGTCCTTGCTTTCCCTTACTGCTCCGTCGGGAAGTCCCACGGTCGAGAATGAGGGGACCTGGCTCGAAAGGTCCACCTCGACCCTGACTATATAGGCATCTATCCCCAGGACCGCGCTGCTCAGGACCCTCGATAGCATAGCTTACGAAATATAAAGGAAAAGGACAGAAAGCGCAAGGGGGACGAAACCCTTGCCGATACGGTCGGTGGTCGTTATCTTATAAAAAAGAGGAGAAAGGAGGGAACATGTTCTGGGAAAGAGAGGTGGAACTCCTTCCCAGGGAGGAGCTCGAGGCCCTCCAGGTGAAGAGGTTGAGGGAGACGGTGGCCCGAGCCCTTTCTTCCCCCCACTACGGTAAGGTGCTCGGGGGGAAGGGAATATCTCCAGAAGATATAAGGAGCCTGGAGGACCTCAGGAGGATACCCTTCACCACCAAGGAGGACCTGAGGAGGGGGTTCCCCTACGGGTTCCTGGCCGTGCCGAAGGACGAGGTCGTCAGGCTCCACGCCTCCTCCGGGACGACCGGCACCCCCACCGTGGTCTACCACACCCGGAGGGACCTAGAGGTATGGGCCGACCTTGTAGCGAGGTGTCTATATATGGTCGGGATGAGGAAGGAGGACGTGTTTCAGAACATGATGAGCTACGGGTTGTTCACAGGAGGCCTCGGGCTCCACTACGGGGCGGAGAGGATAGGTGCGCTGGTGATACCCTCGGGCGCCGGCAACAGCAGGAGGCAGATAACCCTCATGCGCCAGTTCGGAACCACCGCAATCCACATAATCCCGAGCTACGCCCTCAAGCTACTGGAGACCTTCCAGGAGATGGGATTGGACCCGAAGGAGATGAAGCTTCGCATGGCCTTCGTAGGGGCCGAACCCCACACAGAGAAGGTGAGGAGGAGGATAGAGGAGGCCTACGGCATAGATGCCTTCAATTCTTACGGCCTTTCCGAGATGAACGGGCCCGGGGTCGCCTTCGAGTGTCCCTACAAGGAAGGGATGCACGTCTGGGAGGACAGCTACATATTGGAAGTCATAGACCCGGAGACCTTGGAGCCCGTCCCGGACGGGGAGGAGGGAGAATTGGTCCTCACCACCCTCCGCAGGGAGGCCATGCCGCTTCTTAGGTATCGAACCGGGGACCTCGCCTTCGTCTATCCCGATCCCTGCCCATGCGGCAGGACCCACAGGAGGATATCCAGGATAAAGGGAAGGACGGACGATATGTTCATAATAAAGGGGGTGAACGTATTCCCCATGCAGGTCGAACAGGTGCTCATGGCGTTTCCCGAGGTGGGGAACAACTACGTGATAGTCCTGGAGAAGGCGGGCCCCATGGACGAGATGGTGGTGAGGATAGAGGTCAGGGAGGAGCTGCTGGGGGGCGGGATAAGGAAGCTTGAGGAGCTGAAGGAGAGGGTCAAGAGGGCCCTAAGGGAGGAGATCCTCGTGACTCCCAAGGTGGAGTTCGTGGAACCGGGGGGGCTGCCGTCCGGGGAGGGGAAGGCCGTAAGGGTGATAGACAGGAGGTCCGAGGTCCGAGGTCCAAGGTCTTAAGGGAGGAGACATGGCATATCAGATCGTGGTATTCGCTGAGAACAGGCCGGGGCGGCTTGAGAAGATCACGGGGGTCCTGGCCGAGGCCGGGATAAACATAAGGGCCATAACTGTAGCAAGCTCCGACGGGTTCGGAGTGGTGAAGCTCCTCGTGGACAGGCCCGGGGAAGCGGTCATGAGGCTCAAGGAGGCGGGACTTTCCGCCTCGCTACAGGAAGTCTTAGCTGTGCCCATGGAGGACAGGCCCGGGGGCCTACATGAGGTGTTGCAGGTCTTCGCCGAAAAGGGGATAAACCTTCAAGACGCTTACGGCTTCGTGGAGGAGCCGGGGAGGAGGGCGATATTGGTGGTGGAGGTGGAGGACATAGAGGGGGCCAAGAAGTCTTTGAAGGAGGCCGACTTACCGCCCATAGCGGACGATGAGCTTTATTCCCTTTAATTTTCCAGAGCCTGCCTTATGGCCCTGAGCATCTCCCCTATCTGGAATGGCTTGGGGACGACGACCTTTATCCCCATATCCCTGAGACGCTCCTGAGGTTCTCCTACCTCCCATCCGGTGCACAGGATTATGGGGACGTCCGGTGCGACCTTCTTGGCCTCCTCCACCAACTTCCATCCTCCCATATCCGGGATGCTGAGGTCCGCCACGAAGACCTGAAATCCACCCCCGGCGAGGCGGTCTATGGCGTCCTTTCCTGATGATGTCACCTCTAAGTCCAGGTTGGTGAACTTCCCTATCTCTTTGAAGACCTCCTGTACCGCCGCATCGTCCTCTACGACCAGGACCTTCGTCGGCCCCACCTCTTCCCAGCGCACCTCCTGGGACGGTTGTCTGCGGGCTTCGGAGAGGGCGGGGAAGCGGAGGGTGAAGGTCGTGCCCTTCCCCTCCTCGCTTTGGACCTCTATGCTTCCCCTGTGGCGGGAGACTATCCCCTGGACCATGCTCATCCCAAGCCCCAACCCCTTCGGCCCTTTGGTGGTGAAGAAGGGTTCGAACATCCTCCTCTTCACCTCCTCCGACATCCCCACCCCGTCGTCCTCCACGGATACGCACACCCAACTTTCATCTGCCCAGGTCCTTATCTGAATCCTCCCTCCCTGGGGGAGGGCGTCCACGGCGTTGAATATGAGGTTCACCAGGACCTCGCTGAGTTCGGAGCGGCTGCCCTCCACCGACGGAACTTCGCCGAGTTCCGTGACCATCTCTATGTGGACCCCCCTGGACTCGGGTTCGTGTTTCCACTTGGGCCTCGTGATGGTAACGACGTCCCTGACCACCATGTTTATGTCCACGGGTTCGAAAGGTCTCTCGGAGCGGCTGCGTGTGAAGTCCTGGAGCCTCTTAACGATGGACGCCCCGTCCATAGCGGCCTTCTCTATGGCCTTGAGGCCGTCCCTGAGCTTCCCGAAGGCCTCCCCTTCGGGGACGTTCATCTGGAGCAGTTGGGCGTAGCCCAGGACCCCCGCCAAGATGTTGTTGAAGTTGTGGGCTATCCCTCCTGAGAGCACCCCCAAGGCCCTCTGCTTTTCGGACTGTACGAGCTGTTCCTGGAGGAGGTTACGTTCTGTGACATCCCTTATTATGGCGGAGAGGTCCCCCTCGGGTCCCTCTATCGGGGAGAGGAGCACCTCCAAGTCTATCTGAGAGCCGTCCTTGCGAATTCCCTTCGTCTCGAACCTCGAGGCACTCCTCCCCACGACGACCTTATCCTTCTTGTCCTGCCACACGTCCTTTGGGATTATCTCCCATATCGGCCTGCCCATCATCTCCTCGGCCCTGTACCCGAATATCCTCTCGGCGGCCAGGTTCCAAGAGCGGACCGTGCCCTCCGGGTTCAGGGTCAATATCGCATCCCCGGCGTTCCTGACGAGGTTCTCGAGGTAGGCCCTGCTCCTCCTGGCCTCCTCGTAGAGGCGGGCGTTCTGGATGGCTATGGCTATCTGTTCGGAGAGCAGGGCCAGAAGCTCCCTCTCCCCCTCGTCCAAGGGTCCGGAGGATAGGACCTCCAGGCGTCCCACGACGTGACCGTTCATCAATATCGGCTGCGAGCGCCTGACCCTGTCCCCCTCGGGCACCTCCTGAGGTTCCGTGACCGCCTCACCGAGCACCACCCTGGCCTCCTCGTAGAGCCCGGCCATGAGGTTCTCGGAGACCTCCCTAAGGATGGTCTCCAGGTCCAGGTGGCGCAGCACCGCAGTCGAGATCGTCCTCAGGAGGTCCAACTGGAGGACCCTACGGTGCAGTTCCCTGGTCCTGCGCTCGAGTTCCCTGTACATCTTCCTGTAATTTATGCTTAAGGATATCTGTCCTCCGAAGGCCGCCAGCAGGTCCCCTTCCGCCGTGGAGGGGGAGTGCTTCCCCTTCCAGGCCCAGAGTGCCACGCCGCAGACCTCCCCACCCACGCGCAGCGGCACCGAGATCGCCGTGCCGAACCCTGCCATGTGCTCCTTCAGAGGTCCGTCGGAGTCCAAGCTGGACCAGGGCTCCTGGAGGAGGGGGCTTCCGGCCACGGCCTCGGCCAGGGAGCGAGGGACCCCCTCCCCCTGAAACTCCTGCTCGGGCTTCCAGATGTAGAAGGCGTATCCGTCCGCCTTCACGGAACGGGCCGCCTCCCTCAGGGCCTCGGAGGGCATTCCTGGCTTGGAGGAGACCTTTGTCAGGCTCCTCATCTGTTCCACGAGCCTCCTGACCTCCTCCTTTGGCTCCTTCCTCCCCGCCCTCCTCCTCAGGCCCTTTGCCACGGCTTCGAGCACTTCCTCCTTCCCGAAGGGCTTTATGAGGTAGCCGGCCACCTCGTGGTTTATCGCCTCCTGCGCCGTCTCCAGGGAGGCGTACGCCGTGACTATCACCACCTCCAATTCGGGCTTGAGCTTCTTCGCCCTCCTGAGGACCTCCATCCCGTCCATCCCGGGCATCCTGACGTCCAGTAGCATAACGTCCACCGGGTTGGAGGAGAGATATTCCAAAGCCGAGGGACCACTGTCGGCCGTGGCCACATCGTAATGGGGCTTGAGTATCATCCTCAGGGACTCCCTGGGGCCAAGTTCGTCGTCAACTACCAATATCCGAGGTCTCTCCATCGCCTTCCTCCTTGGGCAACTTGATCGTAAAGCGGACCTTCTTAGCTCGGGTCTCTACCGAGATGCTTCCGCCGTGGTCCTCCAGTATCTTCCTGCTCGCGCACAGGCCCAGATCCAGCAGGGCTCCCTTCTGGAAGGGATCGAAGAGCTTGACGGCCTGTTCCGGGGATAACTTGAGGGAAGGGCTGGATATGTGAACTACCACATCCTCCCCGGAAGAGACGGAGACCGAGACGGGGCTTCCAGGGGGAACCTCCGCCAGCACGTAGTCGAGGATGTAACGGAAGGCCTTGGACAGCTGAGCCGGGTCGTGTCGCACGGGAGGGAGCTGCTTCAACGAAAGCTCTATGCTGTGGTTCGTCTTTCCCCTCAGCTCCCTCACGAGCCCCTCTAGGACGGGGGTTATGTCCCCCCTGCGGAACTCGTAGGATACGCCCTCGGTGAGGGCCACCAGCTTCTCGACCAGGCCGTCCAGCCTGCTGACCTCCCTGGTCACGACCTCCTGGAACTTCTCCCTGAACTCCGGGTCGTCGTAACGCTCGGGGAGGAGTTCCACGAAGGTCTGGACCGACACCAAGGGGTTCTTCACCTCGTGAGCTATCCATCCCACGACCATGTGAAGTAGGTCCAGCCTTTCAGAGCGTATCCGCTCCTCCTCCAACTTCACCCTGTCCGAAATGTCGTCCAAAAGCATAACGCTGCCCACTATCTCCTCCCCGTCCCTGAGCGGATAAGTGCTCACCTCTAAGGGCCTCCTTTCGGGAAGGAGTTCCACGGTCCTCTTCCAGTAAGACCTGCCTTCCCGGAGGGTTTCGTAGAGAATATCCCCCAGGGGGGAAGGAAGGTGGCGTAGGTCCTTTCCCAATATCTCAGAGGCCTCCTTCCCCAATATCTCTCCGGCCCTCCTGTTGAAGAAGGTTACGATCTCCCTCCTGTCTATGTTTACCACCCCGCTGCTCATCCCCGAGAGTATCCGCTCTATGTAGGCCTTCTGATACTCTATCTGACGGTGGAGCTGGATGTCCTGTATGGCGGCGGCCACATGGCCCCCGAGCGTAAAGAGGGTTTCGAGCTCCTCCCTCGAATACGGGGGCCCGGTGACCCTTCTGCCCAGCCCGAGGATCCCAACGAGCCTCCCCTTAGCTATGAGGGGGACGACGACGATGCTCTGGAGCAGTTCCATATCCCTGCGGGCCTCCAAGGAGAGGAGGTCCGAGGAGGCTTCGTCGTGGTGGAGTATCCTCCCCTCCAAGGACAACCAAAGGGGGAGCCCTTCGCCCTCCTTGAGCTCTATCCTCTCTATATGGGGCCCCGGGATACCCTTGTAGGAGTGGACCCTGTAGACCGGTGAAGAAAAATCCTTGAGGAGCAGAACTATCTTCCCAGGGGAAAGCAATTGCCAGACTTCGTCCAAAAATATCTCGGTGAGCCGGGCCAGATCGAAGCCCGTGCCTAAGAAGCGGGAAAATCCCTTCATGATATAAGACACTGCCGAAAGGTCCCGTAAGGGGGAGCTTTGGGGATGTGAACCTCGGAGCAGGTCCAGGACCTGGACCTGTTGGAGGAGGCGCCGTTTTTCCAAGGCCTTCTCCACCGCCCCTGAGATCTCGGACCTTGAGAGAGGTTCCTTTAGAACGAAGTCACAGAGTTTAAAGAGCTTATAGTCAGGCTCCCAAAATTCCTCCTCCGGCCTTATGCCGAGCATCGTGCAGGACTGAGCCACGGAACGGCACAGCTCAAGCAGTTCCAGGTCCTTCGGCCCTGAGACCTCCATTATAACTATATCCACGGGGACGGTCCGGAGCGTCCGCTCGAGCTCCCCACGGGCTACGGTAAAGGATAACAGACCGTCCGGAAGGGCGTCCTTCACCTTCCTTGCGAGCTCGGGGTTCTCGGTCAGTATAAGGGCCGACCTCACACATCACCTCCCATCTGCGGCGGGAAGGCGGACGTGCGCCGCAACTCCTTTGCCGTCGGGGTTGGGTTCGAGTTTCAGCTCCCCTTCGAGGTCGCGGACTATGCGCCTGCATATCGTCAACCCGAGCCCCATCCCCCCTTCCTTCGTGGAGAAGAACGGGGAGAAGACCTTCTCCAGCTCCTCCTCAGGTATGCCCTTCCCCGTATCTCTTATCTCTACTTCGACGTATCCACCGTCCCTGCGGACGGAGACCGTCAGGGTCCCTCCGTCTGGCATAGCGTCCAAGGCGTTGTGGAGGAGGTTGAGGAAGAGCTGGTGCATCCTCGTCTCCTCCCCGAGGACCTTCGGAAGTTTGGGCTCGTAGTCCCGGACCACGTTCACCCCGGACTTCTTCGCCCTTTCGCCTATGAGCATGAGGGTGTATTCTAAGGGTTCCCTGAGGTCCACCGGGACCTTCTTGAAGGGCGAGGGACGGGCGGTCTGGGAGAGCTGGGTTATGAGGAGGTTTATCCTGTCCAACTCCTTGAGTGTGGTCTCCTGAAAGTACTTCCTGAATTCGGGGTCGTCGTGACGCTCGGGGAGGAGCTCTGCGAAGGTACGGATGGATACCAAGGGGTTCTTTATCTCGTGGGCGAGCTCCGCAGCCATGGTGCCTACAAGGACCATCCTTTCAGCCCTGCTGCGCTCCTGTTCCAGACGGCGCACGTAGGAAAGGTCCGCGAACACCATGACCGCCCCGTGCCTTCCTGATGGGTCCTTGAGGAGCGAGGTGCTGAAGAGGATCGGAAGGGGGGGCGAATGGCAGTTCAGCGTGCCCTCCCTGTTCGTGAAGACTTTTCCTTCCTCTAAGGTTTCCCTCAGAGGTTCGGCTATGCCCCGGTCCAACACCCATAAGGGCTTGCCCACTACCTCGTCCGCCTTAAGGCCTGTGAGCCTTTCAGCGGCGGGATTGAACATGGTCACCCTCTGCTCGGAGTCCACGGCGACCACCCCGCCCTGCATGTTGTCCAGCACGCTTTCGAGGTATTCCTTCATCAAGACGACCTGTTGATGGAGTTGGGCGTTTCGCAGGGCCACGGCCGATTGGTTGGCCAAGGTGGTTAGCCATTCCACATCGTCGTCCGAATAGATACCCTTAGGCTTGTTACTTAAGGTTAAGAAACCTATAAGCTTCCCCTCATCAAATATTGGCACACACACTTCGGCCTCGAGCCTACGAAAATCCTCCCCGATCTCTCGGAACTCCTCCGGAGGTAGGATCCGCTCCTGTTCCTCCCTGATTATAACTTCGTGCTCATCCTTTAAACGGGCGATTATGGGACTGTTCGGTGTGACTTGAGGATCTTCGAGGGCCTTCTTCAGGCCTTCGTGAGCCCGAAGGTTATAGACTCCCTTCCTTTCGTCCCACAGCCAAAGGGCAGCCCTCTTCACCTGCGTTGCCCGCATGACCGTCCTAACTATCAGATTCGTCAGAGCATCCAATGCCCAAAGCCTCGTGGCGGCCCGGCTGAAGTCCCTTAATGCTTCACGGTAGCGCTGTTGGTCCTTAAGGAGGACCATCTCAGCGGTTTCCCTTAGGCTTCGGATTATTGGTTTGAGGGCAAAGACGGCGAAAAGGATGGCCAGGACCGAAACAGCTATCGTCTGATGTCTGGTCATATGGGGAAGTACCTTTGGAAGCCAAATCACAAGGGCGATAGCTGCTATTAAAAGAGCCGAGGTTGAAATAGAGTAAACAAGGCTCTTTCGGATAATGATAGTAATATCCATGAGACGATGTTTGACGATGGCATAGGTAATCACCCCTGTGAAAATAAAACCTGAGAGAGGACCTAAGGCATTAAATCTCGCAATGCCTATCATTGGTAGAATCAAATTACATGTTGCTCCTACAAGAGTACCCAGTAAGAGAGATAGAAATACATACTTAACCTGTGTCCTAGTAATTCCCTTAGATTTCCTATATATTTGAGACAATTTAATAAAAGCAAAACCTACATAAGAGAAGAAATAGATGGAGAAGATAGGATATCCGAATCCTCGTTTAAAAGTGGGAGGGCTAATTTTAATGACTTCTATAGACATAAAACCTAGAGAAGCGAGTATACATAGAAGAATAGTAGGAGTGAAGATTAGAAAGGTTTGAAACTTTGAGGGATCTCTTTTAAGACTTAAAGCAAAATACACGAAAAGAGCAGGAATAATAGAAGGACCTAAAAATGCCATGTTACCACCCCAAAAGAGCACTTTAGGAGGATAAACAGAGTTGCAAGCCATAAAAACGGTGAAGGCCCATAAAGCTACAGAAAAGTTTATGAAACTGAGGCTTATGCTCGTCTTACTTCTCTTCCGGAAAATAATGTAAGAGCCTAGCCATACACTTATGATAGCTACCGAAATCAATAAGAAGTTATTAAACATCATTAAGACACCATAGTTTAAGTTACTTCGTCAACATAAACTTGAACAATGGTACTGATATTCGACCTACAATTACAAATATATTTCCTTCTCTTTTTGTAAGCCTCAGATATCTCTCACAAAATTCATTTATTCTTTTGTCACGAGCCCAAGGGATTTTCTCTTGAGGGTAGCTTAACTCTGGATAAGCGGAACAGGCTTTTTTTATAACAAAAGTATCACGATCAAACTCACAATTTGGAGAAAGCATAGTCGCAACCTCTGTTGCTATCTTTACTTCATAATGTGAAGGAGATAACCCTTTTATAGAAGGTACAACCCTTATCTTCTTAGATATAGCCTCGTAAAGACTTGGATTTTCTGTTCTAAATACAAGATAGAGAGGTTGAAGCCATTTCCATACTTTCCATTTTGCTTTTTTTAAGATCCTTTTCCAAGCCAGCCTTAAGATAAAAGTATTCATGAAGGTTGCCAAACCTTTATTACGTGCGTCAGGGATAATTACTGTACCAAGTAAAAGAACTACATTGTCCTTCAGATACTTGCCTGTTGCAAACCCTTTCATATTCCCTTCTTTTCTGGCTATTAATAACACATCTGCTAAAGAGAACCATTGAGCAGCTAAGTCCCTTGGGTCTCCCCAGACCTTTTTGGTCAGGTTTTTTATATCACTTATAACTTTACTTCTTATGCTTTTTAACTTTCTATTAGGCTCCTCAATCACTTCTATTCTAAAGATTTCACCAGTCTTAGCTTTAAACTTTATGATCTTGCTTTCTTTGGAATAAAAAAGGGAATCTAAAACCATTAATTTTCCTCCTAAAGTTGGTGAGATCTGCCTTATATCTAGCTTCCTTGAAAAAGGATCAAGTTCTTAAGAATATCGTCTTAAAATTAACGAGGCATTCTTTCCTCCGAAACCGAAGCAGTTCAGCATAACCACATTGACTCGGGCATATCTGGCTTTGTTAGGGACATAATCGAGGTCACATTGGGGATCGGGATGTTCATAATTGATGGTCGGAGGTATAAGGTTATGCTCTATAGCTAAGGCACAGGCGATCGCCTCCAAAGCTCCGGCAGCTCCCTGGGTATGGCCGAGCATAGATTTGGTGCTACTCACCCCTATCCTATAAGCATGTTCGCCGAAGACCTTTTTGATAGCGATCGTCTCACCCTCATCGCCGGAGGGGGTACCACTCCCATGAGCGTGGATATAGTCCACTTCTTCTGGTTTTATATCGGCATCTTTTAAAGCCATCCGAATAGCCCTTACGGAAGCTTCCCGGTTCGAGTCTATAGCGACCATGTGGTAAGCGTCACTTGCGGCTCCATAACCGAGGACCTCAGCATAGATATGGGCATTTCGTCCGAGGGCGTGCTCCAGCTCCTCTAAGATTAAGACTCCCGCGCCTTCTCCCAACACGATTCCATCTCGGTACCTGTCGAAAGGGGAGGGAGTCCTTATAGGCTCCTCGTTTCGGGTGGACATGATCCTTGAAAGACAAAAGGCGTTGAATATCGTGGGAAAGAGAGGGGCCTCAGTGCCTCCGGCAACCATTAAGTCTAACTCTCCTTTGCGGATAGTGTTAAGGGCATAACCAAGAGCATTAAACGGGGATGTACAATCCGTAGAAAAGGTGAGGCTGGGTCCTTTAGCGTGCAGCTGAATAGCCACTTGACCAGAGGAAGCGTTAGGGGATTCCATACTTGCCGAAAATGGATGCATCTCCATCGGGCCTCTTTCTATAAGAATTGAATGCTGTTGGAGGGCGAACATAAGCCCACCTATAGCCGTGCCTATCGCAACACCTATCCGCTTCGGGTCGTAATCCCCCTCAGAAAGGCCACTGTCCTGCATCGCCATCTTAGCGGCGGCGATGGCGAACTGGGTGGAAAGTTCGGTGCGCTCCACCGTCTTCTGATCCATATAGTTATTAGGATCGAATCCCTTAACCTCGGCAGCTATCCGGGTTGGGAAGGGAGAGCTGTCGAACCTGGTTATCCTCCCTACCCCCGACCTTCCGGAGCTTATGGCGTTCCAGAAGGCCCTCTTACCTATCCCCACGGGGGAGACGACCCCGAGCCCCGTTATCACGACACGGCGCATGTGGTCTCCTATAGTATCGGGATACCGAGGTCTTTGCAGATCTTGCGAGCCAATTTATCCGCTATCTCGGTATGTCGAGGCACAGATGATGTCCTCCGGTTGACAGGGTTCCAATATACGGAATGCTTTTTCCCTTCACGTAACAACTTGCAGCCATGGCGCCTGAGATGCGACAACAAGGAACGACGTTTCATCAGACGGCCACCATCAGCTCTTCCCGGATAACGTTTTTACCTTCGGCTTCGCGACGTGCTAACTCTCTGTTGGCCTCAATGATAAGTTGCACAGCTTCTTTCAGGTTCTCGCGCGCTTCCTCCAAAGTTCGACCCTGTGTGTTAGCGCCCGGCAATTCCTCTACATATCCGATCCACCATTCTCCCTCTCGCTCGAAGATAGCTGTGAACTTTTCCATCCTCTCACCCCCTTTATAGCTCTATATCCACCGGCCTTCCCTCCCCTATGGAGCGGAGGGCTGCCTCTATGAGGGCCGTGGTCCTGAGGCCGTCCTCGCCGGGACATTGGGGGGGACGGTCGTCCAGGACGCAATCCACGAAATGGTATATGGGCTCCTGTACGAACCCCACCGTGCGGCCGTAGGCGTCCTCCTGGCCCAGGACGAAGGGATGGGAGAGCTCTTCGGCCGCCACCTCTATCCCCTGGAATCCAACCTCCACGGATATCCTGCCCTTAGTGCCCGCTAAATAGACCTGGAAGTCTATAAGGCGCGGTATGGAGTTGGGAAGCACCCAGCAGGACTCCAGGGTCACCGATGTCCCTCCCTCGAACCTGAGCACGGCCTGCACGAAGTCGTAGGTGTCTATGCCCATATCTTTCAGGACCTTCTTCTCACCTACGGCGTAGACCTTCCGGGGCTGCCTTCCCACGAGCCAGCACATAAGGTCGGCCGTGTGGGACATGAGGAACCACTGGGGGCCGGACCTGCCCGCCCATGAGAGCATCTCGGTGGGGACATATATCGTGTCGCTCAGCCTTGCGAAGCCCACCAAGGGCTCGCCTATCTTTCCTTCGAGGACCTCCCTCTTCGCCCTGAGGAAGGGAGGGTTCCAGCGGTTGTGGAAGTCCACCATAAGGACGACGCCGGCGTCCTTGGCGGCCTCCACCATCTTCCGGGCCTCCTCCAGGGAGGTGGCCAAGGGTTTCTCCACGAGGACGTGCTTCCCGGCCTCTATCATCCTCAGGACGGGCTCGGTGTGGGCGAAGTCCGGGGTGGCTATGCTCACGGCCTGGACCGAGGGGTCCCGGGCCACCTCCTCGTAGTCCGGGGTGTACCTGGCCCCGTAACGGGATGCAACCTTCCTCCCCCTCTCCTCGTTCAGGTCGCAGACCCAGACGAGTTCAGAACGGCCGTACTCTGCGTAGGCCCTCGCATGGTTTTCCCCGAAGGTTCCCACACCTATGACCGCTGTACGAAGGCCCTTCATGATCGTACTCCTTGTGGTTCATAACTCATCAAGGAAAGCCTACGGAAAATAACGGTATATATCCCTCCTATGCAACACTCGCATAAAGACCAACATCTCTCCATCCCATTGTACACCTATTCTGTAATCACCTATCCGGATGCGGTAGAACTCCTTGAATCCTGCAATCTTTTTTACATCCAAAGGGACATCCTCTAAACGATCGTATTGAGGGATCTCCTCAAAGCATAGGTCCCTTATGCGCTCGTAAAGGTCTCCCTTTATTCTCTTCAAGTCTCTAATGAAGGAAGGCTTATAGGCAACTTTCATTTTCTAACATCTTTAGGGCTTCTGCCTGAGGTACGTTCTCTTCTCCTTGAACTTCTTGCATCGCCCTTCCTAACAGATAGTCTTCTAAAAGTTCAAATAATTTCCCGCTTTCTATGTACCGGTTTAGAACCTTCTCCACAGCTTTTTCTATCTCCAATTGTCGTGTCATCCTGTCCTCCCTATTTCGTCGTCAGTAGGAACCTCCTTGTCTCTTCTGACGTTTAACATCGTCTTCGTTATGGTCTCTACCTCCTTTACGACTCCCTACGGACTTCGGCCCCGAGGGACCTGAGCTTTTCTTCTATGCGCTCGTACCCCCTGTCTATGTGGTATACCCGGGAGATCACGGTCTCCCCCTTGGCGGCAAGCCCCGCCACGACCAAGGCGGCACCGGCCCTTATGTCGGGCGCCATTACGGGCGCACCGTCTAAGGCTCGGACTCCCCTCACGACGGCGACCCTGTCCTCCACCGAGATGTCCGCCCCCATCCTACGAAGTTCGGGCACGTGGGTGAAGCGTTCGGGGAACACCCGGTCGGATATGAGGCTCGTGCCTTCCGCTATCGTCATCAGGGCGGTGTGCAGGGGTTGGAGGTCGGTGGGATATCCGGGGTAAGGGGTTGCTACTACGTCCGTAGGGCCGGGCCGGGGGGGACCTTGGACCCTTATCGTGCCGTCCCGGACTTGTAGCTCCGCCCCCGCCTCCCTGAGCTTCCCGATGACGGAAGTTATATGTTCCGGAAGGCAGCCCTCTACGGTCACCTCCCCACCGGTTGCGGCCGCAGCTATAAGGAAGGTGGCGGTCTCTATCCTGTCGGGCGGGACTTCCACCTCGGCAGGGGAGAGGGAGGTCACCCCCTCGACCTCTATACGGTCCGTCCCGTCCCCGGAGATCTTCGCTCCCATAGACCTGAGGAACTCGGCTAAGGCCGAGATTTCGGGCTCCTTGGCAGCGTTCTCTACGACCGTGGTCCCCTCGGCCAGCACAGCCGCCATAAGCACGTTCTCCGTCGCTCCCACGCTGGGGACCTCGAAGTTGACGGAGGCTCCCCTGAGCTTCCTCGCCTCTGCGACGACGTATCCCCCCTCCATATCCATCTCGGCCCCGAGGGCCCTCAGGCCCTTGAGGTGAAGGTCCACCGGCCTCGGGCCTATGGCGCACCCTCCGGGAAGGGCCACCTTCGCCCTACCGAACCTCGCTAAAAGCGGTCCCAGGACGAAGAAGGACGCCCTCATCGTGCTCACAAGTTCGTACGGGGCTTCGGGGAAGTCGCATGTGGACGTGTCCAGGGTGAGGGCGTGGCCGTGCCTGTAGATCTTGGCCCCGAATATCCTGAGGAGGTGGGACATCGTGGTTATGTCCCTGAGGTCGGGGATGTTGTTTAAAATATGAACTCCGGGGGCGAGGATCGTAGCGGCCATCATGGGGAGGGCAGCGTTCTTCATCCCTCCCACCCTGACCGTGCCGGAGAGGGGCCTTCCGCCCTTTATTATGAGCCTTTCCAACCTTCCTCCTTAAGCTCGTGCCAGGACCACCCTCTCGGTGCCGGAGAGGTCCTCGAGGGTCTCTACCTTTTCCCATCCGTACCCTTCCAAGATCTCGGCCACCCTCTCAGCCTGACCGTCGCCCACCTCCATCGCCAAGAGTCCCCCGGGCCTGAGGAACTCCCGTGACTCTGCCGCAAGCCTCCTGTGGAAGCGGGTTCCGTCCTCCCCTCCGTCCAGGGCCCTCCTGTCCTCGTGCTTCACTTCCTGAGGGAGGTCGGGCAGGTCCCCCGTGGGGATGTAGGGAGGGTTGCTGACCACGGCGTCGAGGCCGCCGGGAATTTCCAGGTCCCTTAAGGGAAGGAGGAGGTCGCCCGAAAGGAAGTATATCCTCGAGGAGACGCCGTTTGCCTGAGCGTTCTCCCGGGCGAGCAAGAGGGCTGCGGGGGAGATTTCGGTGGCGAATATCCTCGCTTCCTCAAGGTTCTTGGCCAGAGCTATGGCTACGTTTCCCGAGCCAGTGCCAACATCGGCTATGAGGGGGGAACCTTCGTCCTTCAAGCGTTCGAGCACAGCTTCCACCAGAACCTCGGTTTCGGGCCTCGGTATGAACACGGGAGGATGTATGCGGAGGGTGACCCCGAAGAATTCGGTCTTTCCCAGGATGTACTGGAGGGGGAAGCCCTTCGCCCTCTTCAGGAGCAAGGGTTTGAAGCGGGCGAGCTCCTCGGGACAGAGGGGACGGTCGTGATGGAGGTAGAGCCCGAGGCGGTCCAGGCCGAGGGTGTGGCACAGGAGCATCTCGGCCTCCGACCTCGGGGACGTCACCCCCCTTCCCTCCAAGTACCCCGTGGTCCATCGCAGCAGCTCGAGCACGGTCCAGTCCGTCCTCATCCCCCCACCTCCGACAGCCTCTCCTCCTGGTCCGCCCTCTGGAGGGCCTCTACAAGCTCGTCCAGGTCCCCGTCCAAGATCTCCTCCAAGCGGTAGAGGGTCAAGTTTATCCTGTGGTCGGTGACCCTGTTCTGGGGGAAGTTGTAGGTCCTTATCTTCACGCTCCTGTCCCCGGTGCGGACCGAGGACCTCCTCCTACGGGCTATCTCCTGCTCCTGCTCCCTCTTCTTCATGTCCAGGAGCCTCGCCCTCAGGACCTGGAGGGCCTTCCTCTTGTTCTGGAGCTGGGAGCGCTCGTCCTGGCATTGGACCACTATCCCAGTGGGGATGTGGGTGATGCGAACAGCGGAGTCCGCCGTGTTCACGCTCTGTCCTCCAGGACCCGAGGACCTGAAGACATCTATTCGGACCTCCTCCGGGTTTATTTCGACCTCCACCTCCTCCGCCTGCGGTAGGACTACGACCGAGGCGGCCGATGTGTGTATGCGCCCCCCGGATTCGGTCACGGGGACCCTCTGGACCCTGTGGACCCCGCTTTCGTACTTGAGGTGGCGGTATACATTTTCTCCGGATATGGCGAAGACGACCTCCTTGAAGCCACCAAGTTCCGTGGGGTTGGAGTCCACATGCTCGACCTTCCATCCCTTCCTCTCGGCGTACCTTGTATACATCCTCGCAAGGTCGGCCGCGAACAGGGCCGCCTCCTCCCCACCCGTCCCGGCCCTTATCTCAAGTATCACATCCTTGGAATCTTCGGGGTCCTTGGGGATGAGGAAGGACTTGAGCCTTTCCTCAAGGCGGTCCTTCCTTTCCCTGAGCTCCTTGAGCTCCTCCTTTGCGAGCTCCTCCAGGTCCCCGTCCTCCCCCTCCCTTAGTATCTCCTCGGCCTCCTCTATGCCCCTGAGCACGGAACGATATTCTTCTATGAGCCGGACGGCTGGTTCGAGCTCTGCCCTCTCCTTTGCGAGCTCCCTGAGCCTCCGATGGTCCGAGGCCACCTCGGGGCTAGCTAAAAGTTCGGTAAGCTCGTTGAACCTTTCCTCAAGTCTCTCAAGCTCTTCCAGCATGCCCCATCCAAAAAAAGATGGACCCCTAGAGTGCGCACCTGGGGTCCACCTGAAGGGATGCTAAGCCTCTTCCCTGTTCTCCTCCGAGGAGAGGCCGTACTTCCTACGGAACCTCTCCACCCTCCCGGTGGTGTCCACGAGCTTCTGCCTTCCCGTGTAGAAGGGATGGCACTTGGCGCACATCTCCACGTGGAGGTTCTCCACGGTGGAGCGGGTGCGCACAACGTTCCCGCAGCTGCAGGTTATCGTCGTGAGCACGTATTTCGGATGTATCCCCTTCTTCACCTTATCCTCCCA
>QNCW01000019.1 GCA_003645885.1 Candidatus Latescibacterota bacterium
CCTTCGTCCACTGATGTCCACCAGCAGGGGTATGGGGACAGCTCCAGGCCCCTCTGAAGCAATGAAGTCTCAGATGCCCACCGATTGCCCCTACTTGGTTCCACAAAGTTTGACGAAGAACCCCTTAAAGTCGGGCTTTTGGGAGATGGAGAATTCAGAAGCGTAGAGCTTATGAGATATCTCCAAAGCCTCGGCTGGGACTTTGGTCTTGGTCAAGCTGAAGATACATATGTCATTCTTCCCAAAGGAAGAAGATGTCAACTTCGGGACCTTGCGGCTAAGCCTGGTCAGGTGAGGTTCTTTGAGGGAGTTTATCTTACTGACCTTCACCTTTTCGGTCCTGTCAACCTTATATGCTACTGGGACAGGGAAAAGAAAGAAGCCCGCTTCATGGCTACCAACCTTCCTACAACGCACAGGACTTTCAGATGGGGGAAGACCAGAAGCTGGATAGAAGGAACTTTCAGGGATTACAAGTCCCAAGGGTTTGACCTTGAGGCTACTCGCTTGGTTCATTCCGATCGCCTCAATAAGCTTCTTTTGGTTATGGCTGTGGCATATGTATGGATGTATCATGTGGGAAGATGGGTCTTCCGTACTGGAAGGAGAAAGCAGCTTGATGCTGCTCCTAAGCGCTCTTTCTCCTTTTTCCGGTTAGGCTTGGACTGGATTACTCAGGCCATATCTTGCTTCCAGCCTATCAAGGTCGGGTTTGCTCCTTACTCTTAGCTACCTAAAAGTGACCCCTAGTGAGCATATTTCCCTTTGTTTTTATAGTTTCTAATTCCGCTGCAGTCCACGATTACGCCTAACGGGGGGCGGATGGGCGAAGTGCCCCGAAGGGGCATTTCAGCTTCAGCCGTCCATCCGCTTGATAGCCGAAGTGACACTTCGCTCAACCCATTACTTTGGAGAACTTCTTCCCTTTAGTCCTTAGGCTGAAGCATCGCACATCCGCCTCCCGATGAACCGAAATGTCCCGACGAAGGCGGAAAGCGAAGCGTCATTTCGGTTCATCGTATTCGGGCTATACGAAGTTCCGCTTTTGGCGGAATTTGGGCGAACGGAGTGAGCCGTATAGCCCGTGTTATATGACCCGAACGAAGGGAGGGCAAGCCACGATAGTGGCGAGGCGCCGGGCTCATCTCAATATATACCATAAGCAGGCCCCCTTAAGTACACATTCATTACATTTTGGTCTATTTCCACAGATATTTCTGCAACCCAGATTTTCATTTTCTCCACAATGACGCCATATTACAATGTCAAGAATGCCAGGATTTTCTGCCAATCTCAACTCTCCGTTGGGGGTCTGTATATATACATCACTACAGAATTTTTTACAAAATGCCACTACAATTTTCTGAAATAATCTATATTTCCCTTCATATGCTCCCGCAAACAAGGTTAACACATCATCATTATTTCTCTTTAAATACCACCGAATTATGCCCGTTCTAAATAAGAAACGTTGAGTATGCCTGTCAACAGGTATATGTTCATAAAAACCATGGGTTTTAAGAAAATCGTCATCACTTTTTAATCCCATACGAGGTATGTGATTATTATCTTCATGTAGCTCAATTATCCAATCATCAATGGAGCTGCTTTTTAAATGCTGTAAAATTTCTGTCAATCTTTGTATTTTCCTATCTGACATTCCCAAACTATCTAAGTTTTTTTCAATGTTTTCTATACTCCATTCCCCAATTATTTCCTTAATGTTATTGAGTTGGGTTTCTATTCCTTTTGCACTTCTTCCTTGAACAAGTAATTGAACAATTATATCTTTCAATAACCCTTGTTGATCTTCATAAGACAATTTTCTATCCTCTATTTTGTATCTCCATATCAATCCCTTTTTGATTTCTTCGTCAAGAACATCTTTATATTCATCCAAAAGGATTTTGATCCCGTTTTTATAGTCAATATCGATCATATTTGCTTCACCATTTCATGAAATGCCCAAAGCCCGATGTCATATGATGCTCTGCGTGTTTGCGAAGCGCCGAAGGCATTTAGCGAAGCGGCGCAAACACGCTGTTAGGCGGCGTTACCGTTCTATAGCGTTAAGTGATTATCCCTGTTTCAATTTCTATTATCGTTCCTTCCTTACATTTCGGACAAGGTTCTCCAATTAGTTCAGACACTGTCTTAACATTAGGTGATTTGCAATGTGGACATCTTCTTTCATCACGTCTCATCGTAGCCCCATAGTAATATCTCCATGATCTGTCGGCTTTCTCGTCGTCGCCTATATCCAATTCAAATTGGTGTAGACAGGTTAGACACACACAGTAAGAATTAAACCCCGTTCTTGCTTTAATGATCTCTTCGGAAGCGTTTTCTCCAAGCACTTTAAAAACTGTCCACATTTCTCCTGGATGTGGGCAAACTATTCTTTTACCACTGTTATCAATAACATACATGTATCCACCCCAGCCTGATGGTAAGGAATATCCACATTTATTACATTTATAGTCATTTACTGGTGGCATTATATACCTCCTGTACAGCTATTCTTGGCAATGTCGCCTAACTACAGGATAAACAAAGAGCTTCGTTTATCCTCCCAAATTGGGACTTATTACGAAATACTTCGTTTATTCCCGACTTTGACGAAGGGAACTTCGTTCTCCCTGAGACGTTCTCTTTTATTGAGCTTTGCTGAGCAAATGGAACATCGCTAAGTTTGGCCTTCTTCCATAGCTAAGAAACAGGGAACTGCTCCTATAGCAACGTAAATCTCAATAATCCAAGAGTATCCAACGGACTCCGGATTCGTCCAAGCTCTTTCCGAAATCTCGGTCGTCTTAGGACTGCCGTGTCCCAGTAGTTCCTGAATATACCTCAAATCCGTTCCAGCCTCCAGTAGGTGCGTGGCGAAGCTGTGCCTTGGGGTGTGTGAATGCAATCAGAACTGCTCCAGGAACCTCAGGTCGTTCTCCAAAAACAACCTTATGTCGGTTATCCCGTATTTGAGCATGGCGAGCCTTTCGACCCCCATTCCGAAGGCGAAGCCGGTGTACTCCTCGGGGTCGTAGCCGACGTTCTTGAACACCTCGGGGTCCACCATCCCCGCACCGGATATCTCCAGCCATCCGGTATACTTACAGACCCTACAGCCCTTCCCCTTACAGAACACGCACGAGAAGGAATATTCCGCGCTTGGCTCGGTGAAGGGGAAGAAGTCGGGCCTGAACCTCACCTTGACGTCCGGCCCGAACATCTGCCTCGCGAAGGCGGCTATTACTCCCTTAAGGTCAGCGAAGCTCACATCCTTGTCCACATAGAGCCCCTCGACCTGGTGGAATATAGGGGAATGGGTCGCATCGGGGGTGTCGTTCCTGTAGCACCTGCCGGGAGATATGATCCTGAGGGGTGGCCTTCTGGACTCCATCACCCTTATCTGCACGGGCGATGTGTGGGTCCTGAGTAGCCTCCCGTCCTCGACGTAGAAAGTATCGTGGAGGTCCCTCGCAGGGTGGTCGGGGGGGGTGTTGAGGGCGTCGAAGTTGTGGTACTCCGTCTCTATCTCCGGCCCCTCCACGACCTCGAACCCCATCCCCCTGAATATGTCGACTATCTCGTCTATGATCTGGGTCAGGGGATGGCGCTTACCTAAGGGCGGCCTTCGTCCCGGAAGGGTTACGTCCAGGGCCCTCCTCTTGGCCTTCTTAGCCAGGGCCTCCCTCTTCTCCTCGAGCAGCCCCTCGAGCCTCCTCTTGGCCTCCGAGCCCGCCCTGCCCGCCTCCGGACGCTCCTCGGGGGGTAGCTTCCCTATCTCCCTTAAGAGGAGCGTCAGGGCCCCCTTCCTCCCTAAGTACTTCACCCTCAGGGCCTCAAGCTCACCAGGATCGTCGCAGGCCATAAGGGCTTCCTCGGCCTCCCTGGCGACCTGCCTTATCCTCTCCGCAAGCTCCATCTTAAGCGCTCAGGGCTGCCCTGGCCTTCTCCACTACGGCCTGGAAAGCTCCCGGGTCCCTGACTGCTATGTCCGCCAGTACCTTCCTGTCCATCTCAACTCCCGCCTTCTTCAGCCCGTACATGAACTGGCTGTAGGAAAGCCCGTGGAGCCTTACGGCCGCGTTGATGCGGGATATCCAAAGCCTCCTGAAGTCCCTCTTGCGCTGCCTCCTGTCCCTGTATGCGTAGGACCAGGCCTTGAGCAGGGCTTCCTTGGCCCTCCTGTAGTTCCTGCTCTTGTTGCCCCAGTAGCCCTTAGCTGCCTTCAAGATCTTTTTATGCCTCTTCCTCTTAGGCACACTGGTCTTTACCCTCGGCATGTTCCCTCCTTACACGCCCAATATCTTCCTTATGCGCTTAGTGTCCACCGGGGAGGCCAGTGCGGTGCGACGGAGCCTCCTCTTTCGCTTCCTCTCCTTCCCGGTGAGGAGGTGGGTGGCATATGCGTGGTACCTCCTCACCTTGCCCGTGGCGGTTATCTTGAACCTCTTGGCGAAGCTCTTCCTGGTCTTCATCTTGGGCATAGTCCCTCCTCACTTCTTGGGAGCTATGGTAACAGTCATCTGACCGCCCTCCTGAACTTCTATCTTCCCCTCGGCGGAGCCCACGTCCGCAAGCTCGGCCAACGCCCTCTCCAACATCCTGTAGCCGAGCTCCTGACGCCCCTTCTCCCTCCCCCTCAGCCTGACCGTTATCCTCACCTTGTTCCCCTCCAGAAGGAAGTTCCTTGCGTGGCGCATCTTGAACTGGAAGTCGTGGTCCTCGGTTATGGGGGTGAGCCTTATCCCCTTGACCGTGAAGGTGTGCTGCTTCTTCCGGGCCTCCCTCTCCTTCTTGGCCTGCTCGTACCTGTACCTACCGTAGTCCATTATCCTGCAGACGGGAGGATGGGAGTTGGGCGACACCTCCACGAGGTCGAGGTCGTACTCCTCGGCCAGGCGGAGGGCGGCCCTCGTGTCCATTATGCCTATCTGCTTCCCGTCCGGTCCCACCACCCTGACCTTCGGGACCCTTATCTGCTCGTTGACCCTTAGCGTCCTCTTTATAGCTACCTCCTTTCAGAGCTTTGCCTCTACCTCCTCCCGGAGGCGATCTATGAACTCCTCCGGGTTCATCCTTCCTATGTCTCCTTCGCCCCTTTTGCGGACCGAGACCGTGCCCTCCGCCACCTCCCTCTTCCCCACCACGAGCATGTAGGGCACCTTCTGAAGCTCGGCCTCCCGAATTTTATACCCCACCCTCTCGTTCCTGTCGTCAACCTCGGCCCTGAAGTCCTCCTCCAGCAACCTCCTTCCTATCTCGTGCGCGTAGGGCACCTGTGCGTCGGTTATCGGTATCACCACCACCTGGACGGGGGCGAGCCAGGCAGGGAAGGCCCCCCCGTAGTGCTCTATGAGCCCTCCAACGAACCTCTCCATGGAGCCCAGGACGGTCCTGTGGACCATGACGACCCTGTGCTCAGCCCCGTCCTCGCCTATGTACGTCACATCGAAGCGCTCGGGCTCGTTGAAGTCCACCTGTATGGTGGGCCCCTGCCATCCCCTCCCGAGGGCGTCCAACATCTTTATGTCTATCGCAGGTCCGTAGAACTTCGCCTCCCCCTCCCTCCGGGAATAGGACCACCCCTTCTGCTCAAGGGCCCTTATGAGGGCCTCCTCTGCCTGCTCCCAGACCGCATCGTCACCTATGTACTTCTCCTTGGCCTCGGGGTCCCTGACGCTCAACTCCACTTCGTACTCGGTGTACCCGAAGGTGGTCAGCATGAACTCCGCTAGGTCCAGCACCCCCAATATCTCGTCCTCCAACTGGTCGGGGCGACAGAATATGTGGGCGTCGTCCTGGGTGAAGCCCCTCACCCTAAGCATCCCCTGGAGGACCCCGGAACGTTCGTAACGGTAGACCGTTCCGAGTTCGGCCCACCTTATGGGGAGGTCCCTGTAGCTTCTGGTCTTCGACTTGTACATGAGTATGTGGAACGGGCAGTTCATCGGCTTGAGGAGGTATCCTTGCTCCTCCACCTCCATGGGGGGGAACATGCTCTCCTTGAACCACGCCATGTGCCCGCTCCTCTCCCAGAGTTCCACCTTAGCTATGTGCGGGGTGTAGACAAGCTCGTATCCCCTCCTGTAGTGTTCCCTCCTCCAGAAGTCCTCTATTATCGTCCTTATCCTCGCCCCCTTCGGGTGCCAGTACACGAGTCCGGGACCACCTTCCTCCTGTATGCTGAAGAGGTCCAACTGTTTCCCGAGCCTCCTATGGTCCCTCCTTTCTACCTCCTCCCTGCGCCTCAAGAACTCCTCCAGCTCCTCCTGGGAGGGGAAGGAGATGCCGTATATCCTCTGAAGCATGGGCCTCCTCTCGTCCCCCTTCCAGTATGCCCCCGCCACCGAGAGGAGCTTCACGGCCTTTATGTAGCCCGTGGAGGGGACGTGGGGGCCCCTGCAGAGGTCCACGAACTCTCCCTGTCTGTAGAGGCTTACGGTCTCCTCCTCTATGTCCTCCTCGAGGAGCTCCACCTTGTACTTCTCCTTCCTCTCGGACATGAGCCTTATGGCCTCGGGACGGGGGACCTCCTCCCTTATAAACGGCAGGTCCTGACGTATTATCTCCCTCATCCTCTCCTCTATCCTTCCCAGATCCTCCTCCGAGAAGGGTTCTGGGACGTCGAAGTCGTAGTAGAACCCCTCCCTTATGGCCGGGCCTATCCCGAGCTTGGCCTCGGGGAAGAGCTGCTGTACGGCCTGGGCGAGGATGTGGGCGCTGCTGTGCCAATATATCTCCCTCCCCTCCAGGTCCCCGAAGGTCAAGGGTTCCACGGACGTATCCTCCATAAGGGGGGAGGAGAGGTCCACCAGCCTGCCGTCGACCCTTGCGGCCAAGATCTCCCCGAAGGGCACCTTCCCCCAGTCCCTCAGCACCTCCCCTGCCGTCGTGCCCCTGGGATACCTTGCCTCCCGTCCACCGGGCAAAGTTACCTTTATAAGGTCGTGCATGGTACCCCCGGTTCGGCGTCTGAATATAGCCAAAACCCTCCTCCCAGTCAAGACTTTTCGCCGGCCAGAATTTCTAATATCCTCCTTGCTTCCTCGAGGTGCTCCCCTGAGGTCAGGGGGACCTCGACCCTGAGCCCTCCCGAAAGCTCGAACCTCGGCACGACCTCGGAGCGTCGCACGAGCTCTAAGAGGGCCTCCCTCCCCGGAGGTTCCGGGAACTCCAATACGAGCGTCCCGTCCTCGAGCCCGAGGGATCTGGCCCCGGCCCTCTTGGCCATCTCCCTGAGCCTCGCCGCCTCTATCAGGGCCTTGGCCTCCTCAGGAGGCCTCCCGAACCTGTCCCTCAGCTCCTCCTCTATCTCCTCGACCTCCCCGGGACCCGCCTCCGAAAGCTTCCTGTAGATCGAGAGCCTCTGGGCCTCGTCGGGCACGTAGTCCTCTGGGAGGAAAGCGTCGAGCCCCAAGGAAAGCTCCACTTCCCTGGGTACCTCCCCGCCCTCCCCCTTCAGCTCCCTAACCGCCCTCTCCAGGAGCTTGAGGTAAAGCTCCACCCCCACGGCCTGAACGAAGCCGTGCTGTTCCGGCCCGAGGATGTTCCCAGCTCCCCTTATCTCTAGGTCCCTCAGGGCTAGCCTCATCCCCGAGCCGAGCTCGGTGAACTCCTCCAAGGTCCTCAGGCGCTTCCTGGCCTCGGGGGTGAGGCTCCTCAGGGAAGGGACCAGAAGGTAGGCGTACGCCTGCACGTCCGACCTTCCGACCCTCCCCCTGAGTTGATATAGCTGTGCGAGCCCGAACTTGTCGGCCCTGTTTATGAACATCGTGTTCACGTTGGGCATGTCTATTCCGGCCTCAACTATCATCGTGCACACGAGGACGTCGTACTCCCCCCTGAGGAACGAGAGCATCACCTCCTCAAGCTCCCCCTCCTTCATCTGTCCGTGGGCCACGCAGAACCTTACATCCGGCATGAGCCTCCTGAGGTAATCGGCCATGGAGTATATGGTCCTCACCCTGTTGTGCACGAAGAAGACCTGACCTCCCCTTCCAAGCTCCCTGTATATCCCCTCGGTTATCCTCTTCGGGTCGAACGGGACTATCTTCGTGACCACCGGTAGCCTCCCCCTGGGAGGGGTGGATATGACCGTCATGTCCCTTATGCCCGAAAGGGCCATGTAGAGGGTGCGTGGGATGGGTGTAGCGCTTAAAGAAAGCACGTCCACTTCAAGCCTCAGCTTCTTGAGCTTCTCCTTCTGTCTAACCCCGAACCTGTGCTCGTCGTCTATTATGACCAACCCTAAGTCCTTGAACTTGACGTCGTCCGAAAGCAGCCTGTGGGTGCCTATAACTATGTCCACGGTCCCTTTCCTGAGGCCCTCCAACACCTTCCTCTGCTGGGATGGGCTCCTGAACCTGCTGAGCATCTCCACCACGACCGGGAAGCTCCCCAGTCGCTCGGAGAATGTCCTGAAGTGCTGTTCGGCTAAGATAGTGGTCGGGACGAGGACCGCAACCTGCTTTCCGTCCATCACGGCCTTGAAGGCAGCCCTAAGGGCCACCTCCGTCTTCCCGAACCCCACATCCCCGCAGAGCAGCCTGTCCATCGGGACCGGCCTCTCCATGTCCTCCTTTATCTCCCTGAGGGCCCTCAGCTGGTCCGGGGTCTCCTCGTACGGGAAGGAGGACTCGAGCTCAGCCTGCCATGCTGTGTCGGGCGAGAAAGCGTGTCCCGGCCTCGCCTTCCTCGCAGCGTAGAGCTTCAGAAGTTCCCCCGCCATCTCCTTGGTCGCCCTCCTGACCCTCTCCTTCACCCTCTCCCACTCGACACCTCCCAGCTTCGTGAGGGACGGACGGACCTCCGAGGGCCCCTCGTACTTCGTGACCTTTACGAGCTGGTCCACGGGAACGTACAACCTGTCCCCGTCCCTGTACTCCAGGACCACGAAATCGCCCTTAGCACCACCCACCTCCATCCTCTCCACGCCGAGGAACTCCCCTATCCCGTAGTCCTCGTGGACCACGAGGTCCCCCCTCCTCAGGGCACTTATGTCCTGTATTGGGGTGCCGGCCTTGAACTTGGGTAGCTCGAGCTTCCTTGAGGGCCTCCTGAAGAGTTCTCCCTCAGTGAGGAGCACGAGCCTTCCCCCCGGGAAGACGAAGCCTCCGCTGAGGTTCCCCTCGACGACCTCTACACTTTCCCCCACAAGCTCGGATATGCGCTCCCCCCTCGCCCTGCTTCCTGCAGTCAGGACGACCCTGTACCCCTCCCCGAGCCACCTTCCCACCTCACCCCTCGCCCGGGAGATGTCCACCACAGGCTCCTGAGAGGAGAAGCGCACCGCACCTTCGGATGCGAAGCTAAGGTGGCTCACCTTACGGAACTTCCTGAGCTTGCTCCGTACCTCCTCGTCCGAAGCACGGAAGGCTTCGGGCTCCCCCTGGACCTCCTCGGATATCCCGTCCGGGTCTTCCAGGAAAACTAAGTCCCCGGGTCCGAGGTAATCTAAGACCGTGGCCCTCTCGGGGTACGCCAGGGGAAGGCAGGCCTCCATCCCCTCCCAGGGCGCCCTTCTGGAGGCCCTCTCCCTAAGCTCCTCCAGCCCGAGCCTTCCCGCCTCCTCCTCGATCTTTTCCCAGGTCCCCTGGTTCAGGATGAGCTCCCTTGCAGGTGGGACGAGGGCCTCCTCCGTCCCCTCCACCGACCTCTGTGACGAGACATCGAACCTCCTCAGCGATTCCACCACATCCCCCCAGAACTCGACCCTTATGGGAAGCTCCTCTGTGAAGGGGAAGACGTCCAATATCCCACCCCTTACGCTGAACTGGCCAGGGGCCGATACCGAGAGGACCCTCTCGTATCCACCCTCCACGAGCCTGAGGAGCAACCTCTCCCTGTCAACCTCCTCCCCGACTTCAAGCTTCGTCGTGTACCGTCCGAAGACGTCCGGAGGCACGGTGATCTCTGAGGCGGCCCTGGCCGGGACGACCACAACCCCCGGCCTTCCGGATGCCAGCCTGGCCAAAGCTTCCGTCCTGAGCCCCATGTCCTCCAGGGAGGGGACCTCCTCCTCGCCGGGCACGAGCCCCAAGGGAGGGAAGTAAGATACCGCATCCTCCCCCAGTAGCACTTCCAGGTCGTCCCTGAGCCTACCGGCCTCCTCCTCCGGGGCGAGGACCAGCCTGAGCCCCCTACGGAAGAGGGAGGCGCATAGGAAGGCCCCGAGTGAGCCCCTCAGCCCGTGGACCTGGACGTCCCCCTCCCTTATGCCCCTCAGGACCTCGGCGAAGTGTTCTGTACCTTCCAGGGAATCCAGGACCCCGTTCCAGAAATCCGCGCTCATCCCGCCATCAGGACCTCGTAGACGTCTATCCTCGGAACCTCGACCAGGCCTCCTGCGATCGCAAGCTCCCTCCCCGCCACCAGCGCCCTTACCTTCTTCACCTCTGGTTTCTCGAACCTGACCTTCACCCCGGTCGCAGGGACCAGGTCCACCGGCCTCTTCATGTCCCCCCCGCAGTTGACGAGGTGGACGACCCAGGTCCCTTCCTTCCTGTAAACCTCGCATACCACCGAGCTGGGTCCCTCGACCTCGACCTGAAGCTCCCCGTCCAGAAGCTCCCTTATCACCTCAACCACGAACCTCTCGACCGTCCCGTCCCTGTACCTCCGGTAGAACTCCCCGAACAGGGCCGGAAGGTACGCCACCTTCCCCTTCCCGTAGCTCCGCACGATGAGGGCGGGGTAAGGGCTCTCGCCCTTGAGGGGGGCATAGTGCTGGCCGGTGACCTCCAAGAAGGAGGCGAGGACATCGGTATCCTCCGACGGTACGACCTTGAGGCAGTACGTCGGCCTGGGTACGAGGTCGCCGGGACGGAAGGAGCCGAAGCCTTGCCTTAGCCTTATGTACTCCTCCCTCACCTCCAAGGGGAAGGTGCCGTGGACCTCCTCCGCACCCAAGAACTCTCCGAAGAAATCGTCCTCGGCGGGCTCCCCTTCGGGCCCGTACCTTCCAGCCTCGAAGGACGCCACGACCGCTCCTCCGTCCCTCACGAACTTTCTGATCCTATCCTTCTCCTCCCAGCCCAGGCAGGCGGCGTTGGGGAGGAAGAGGACCTGGAGGTCCCGGAAGTCGGGGCCGAGCACGAACCTGTTCGGAATCCTGCTGTGGGTCAACATGGAGAAGACGCCGTAGGCTTCCCCCCGTGCCAAGGCATCCGAGGTGGCCTTCTGCTCGGAAAGCTCCGATATCCTGGCCCCAGCACCTCCCTTCGCCACGAGGTCCTCCTCGGCCTCGGCCTGTACCCTCCGATACACCCCGGACTCCCTCGAACGGTAGAATAAGGCCGTCTCCGAGGAAACGTATATCCCCACGGGGGCGTAGGGCTCGAGCCCCTCGAACGCCTCGGGATGCTCGTCCGCTACCTTCAGCACGTCCCTCACAGGCCCCCAGGCCTCCTCCCTCTCCAACAGCTCCCCGTTTATAAGCGCCGTCCACGTGTTGGAACCTGAGGCAAGGGTCTGGGCTAAGGCCAGCCTCATCTCGTCCCCCTGGAGCGGAAGGTAGTGCCAGACCCCCTGTGCGTGGTGCACGAAGACCACTGAGGGCCTGCCGGAGGCCCTGAGGTACTTCCCTGTGCGGAGCTGGAAATAGGGGTCCACCTCTACGCCTAAGTGGAAGAAGGCCTCGGCACCGCTGAAGTCCTGGTAGGGGGCGAGCTCCCTCACATCCCTCGGCACTTCCCAGTTGGGCCATGCCCCCGAGTTTATGAACACGACCCCGTCCTCCCTGACCCTCTTGGCCGCCTCCCTCGCATCCCTCAGGAACCTGACCATGGTCTCGGAGCGGAACTTCACGAACTCCCTCCAGAGGGGACTCTCCCAGTCCCCCCACTCGGGCGGCTCCCTTCCGGTCCTCTCTTCGAAGAGCTTCCTGCAGTGCTCGCAGTAGCAGCAGCCGGGATACACCGCCGGCCCGTCTAAGAACACCCCTTTTATCCCGGTCCTCATCGCCTCTTCTATGAGCTTGAAGGCCCATTCCCTCCAGGGGCTGTTGGGACACATGGTCGTGCCGTTCCCGTACAGGGGCCTCACCCTGCCGTACGGTCTGCCGTCCCTCAGGACCTGCTCCCATCCGGGGTGCTCCTCTGCGAACTCGTAGGAGTACCAATGCAGGTTGAGGTATGCTATCACAGTTATGGCCTGGCTTTCCGCATGGGGGAGGTACTCCCTCAGGAGGTCCATATCCTCCAGAAGCGGAGCCTTGGCGAAGTGGGGGGTGTCGAAGGTGACCAAGTGCCCTCCCCCCTCCGATCCCAACGTCCCCGGAAGCCACTCCATGTTGCAACAGTATTTCTCCCTCTTGAACTTGGCCAACCTCCCGAAGTCCAGCTCCCTGAGCCTCCCCCAATTTTGAGGATAATCCACCCTGAGCATCCTCACGTGTCCCATATACCCTCCCCGGAATCTATAAGGGGGCGTCCGTTCGGACGCCCCTAAGTGGAAATAAGTTTCCATAACGGGACCATCTCGGTAGAAGCTCCGGGAGGAAATCCGGGCAGGGTTCAGAATCTGTAGGCGGCGGAGAGGAATATCCTGGTAAGCTTGTGCTCCTCGGTTATGCTCCCCTCCTCCTGGGCGAACTTCCCACGGACGTAAGCCAGGTCCAACGATAGGACCTTGTCTATCAAGACCCCCACGCCGAAGGTCCAGTAGTCCCTCTCATCCACCACCTCCACCTTCGGGCCCCCCTCCTCCCTCGGGCCTAAGAAGGGTATCGGGTCCCTGTAGTACCCTCCCCTCACCCTGACGGGAATTATAGGAAGTAACACCTCCCCGCCCAGGTGGAGGCGGGTCGTGGCCCTGTACCTCCTCCTGAAGTCCTCGTTAGTTATCCCCTCCTCAGGTGACTCGTCGTATCGGGTCTGGGTCCAGTCCGAGTACGAAATCCCGACGCCCACGGTGGCCAACCCGGGAGCGGTCCAGGATATTCCTCCATCTATGGTCCACGGGAGGTGGACATGATAAGAGAAGCTCCCGGAGTCCACCGTATCGTCCCTTGCCTCCTCCCAATCCTCTTCCACCTTAAGGTGGACGGGCGACGATACCGCAAGTCCGGCCCTGAAACCCCCCACCATCCTGAACAGCGCCCCGACCTTCACGCCGAAGGAGCTGTACCTGTCCTCAAATTCAAGTTTATAATAACTTACAGAGGTATCCTGTGGAGAACCTAAACCCTGTTTAATTTCGCTCCAGGTAGCTGAGCTCAAGCTCCGGGAGAAGAGTTCCTGCGAGAACGAATCCGACCCCCTCCATATCTCTAATGTGGCTCCTAAGGAAGTTGAGGGCGATATATCTATCGCCCCGGCAACCGTGTATACCCCAAGCCCTCCCTCGTCCTCCGCCCTGCCCTCCTTATATCTCCCGCTCTCCCGACTCACCCCCTTTACGCCGAACAGGTTGTCGAAAACTTTAACCGGAAGGTAACCCACCGAGAACACTAAGCTTCCCCGGTATGTAGGGACCGGGAGGACCATACCCAAGGGATCCGACGTCGTCCGGGTGAGGCTGTCGTGCCAGGGGGAACCGTAGAAGCTCACCGTGGCGGCGTCCTGCCTCTGGCACAGGCCACCGTAGAGCTCAAACCTCCTTATCTGGGCCAGCCCCGCCGGGTTCCAGTATGTGGCTGTGAAGTCCTCCGCCACCGCCATGTATGCTCCCCCCATCCCCATGGCCCTGGCCCCGAGGCCGGAAAAGCGATCCACAGTTATCTCCTCCCAAGGGGAGGCCTCACCCACCCAGACGGAGACGAGAACCACGGTGAACCAGACCTTCCTCACCTCATCCCCTTCCTACGGGATGGACGCTTCCTGCGGGACGAACCGGAACTCTTGGATGAGTCCTCGGAGGACTTGGTCTGGCTCGGGGCTTTCCTCAACACCGGCTTGGAGCGCACCTGAGGCGCCTGGGGCTCCCTGCCAACCTTGGGCTCCAGGTCGTAGAATCCCTCCCTACGGCCTGAAGGACGCTTTTCCTCGACCTTCTGCTCCTGGGGCTTCTGCTCCTCCTGCTGGGTCTGGGTGTTGGAGTCGTAATAATAGTAACGGTCCCACCACCAGGGGTACTCGTTGTAGTACCACCACCGCTCGTAGTAGCCCCGGGAGTAGTAGGGCAGGCGGTCCCAGTAGTCGTAAAGCCTGGGGTAATAGTAGGTCCTCTCGAGCCTGTAATCCTCGTGACACCTCCAGCACTCCCTCCCTGCCTCCGCCTCCCCCTCGGGCCTGACCTCGGGATGCTTAAGCACGGTATAACATCCCAAGAGGGCCAGGAGGAAGCTCACCGTCACGACGAGCCTTCCGGTCCTCATATCTCTCACCCCCTTCGAAGGGCGAAGCCCACAAGTTTCCACTTAGAATATACGAACTTTATCACATTAAAGCAAGTTGCCCTCACCTGACCAGCAGCACCTTCGTGGCACGGGCCTCTCCCCCGACCTCCAGCCTCGCTATATAAACCCCGCTTGCGACCTTCCTACCCCCCTCGTCCCTTCCGTCCCAGGACAGAAATATCTCCCCTGGACGCCAGGTCCCCTTCCACAGGGTCCGCACGGGCCTGCCGAGCACATCGTACAGCCGGAGGAAGCCCCTCCCGCCGAAGGGCAACCTGAGACGGAAGGTCGTCCCGTCCCGGAAAGGGTTGGGGAGAGCATGGAGGCCAAGCTCGCTGGGGATTCCAAGTTCCGCCATCTCGGGCCTCAGGACCGACAACATCTTCCCTCTGACTTCGGGGTTGTGTACCTTGGAGGCAACCCTATAAGCCTCGGAGATGACCTCCCTCCTTTCGAGCCTCGGTGCAGGTTCCCCGAACGCCCTCCCCCAGTTCTTTAGGACGAGCCTTAGGTCCTCCTTGTCGACCTTCCCGTCCCCATCTGCGTCCGCATATGTGGCCTCCTCGGGGTCCCAGAACCTCGCAGGTTGTCCGGCCCAGGCGGGCGAAGGGTGTGGCCTCTGCGGTCCCGATAGACCCCAGTATTCGGCCAAGGCCTCTATGTCCCCCCCACCAACCTCGCCGTCCCCGTCCACGTCCCCCGGCCAGACGAAGGTGTCCAGGGGACCTTCGGGGCCGAGGATGTAGGCCCTGCCGGACCTGAGGCATCCCCAAGTCAGGGTCCTCCCGTCGGGCCATGTCACCTCAACTTCCGCCCCATCCGCCTCCCCGAGGCCGAAGTACAGCGGAAGGCCGTCGTCCGCTACGATCTGGCGGACCTGGAGGTTGTCTCCCGAGGTCAACCTCACCTTAGCACCGGATGCCTTCCATATGCGCAGGGCTACGCAGTTTCCATGTAGTGGACTCCTGTAGATGTGGCCCGGCGGCCTTCGTCCCACCAAGATAATTTCTGGGACTGCATCCCCGTCCCAGTCGGCGTAGGAAGCCCCATGGAGGGGTTCCTCCGACCTCCATACCCTCCGGAACTTCCCTCCGTCGTTCCTGAGCAGTTCCCGTGAGGATATCCCGAGGAGGTCGAGGTCTCCGTCCAGGTCGTAATCCATCCACATGGCACAGCCCGGAATGTTGACCCCGACTTCCGAGGCGACCTCCTGGAAGGTTCCGTCACGGTTGCGGTAGAGCAAGTTCGGGGCAGGACGCATGATGTATAGGTCCAAGTCCCCGTCCCCATCGTAGTCCACCCAAGTTACATGCTGACAGGTCCTTACATCTACGCCCACCTCCCTGCTCACCTCCTCGAAGCCTCCATCCGCATTTCGGTACAGGTCGACGTGGCCGAGCCGTGCCACGCAGAGGTCGAAGTCGCCGTCCCCATCGTAATCGCCCCAGGATATGTCGTTTATAGGACTTCCCACACCGATATGTTCGGCCTCCTCGAACTTCCCGTCCCCGAGGTTACGGTACAGGAGGACCCTCAAGCCCCTCACCACGCAAAGGTCGAGGTCTCCATCCCCGTCGTAGTCCACCCAGGCTCCTCGTCCGCCTGGCAGGCCGATCAACTTAAAGAGCCTCCCCCCCTCGTTTCGATACAGGGAGCCACTTACGTACAGATCTGGGTCTCCGTCCCCGTCGTAATCTCCCCAGCAGGCCGACAGGGGGGAGGAAACCTGCTGTATCCTCTCCAGGTTCCACCCTCCCGTGTTGAGGTACAGCGAGCCGCAGGCGAACAGGTCTGGGAGCAGGTCCCCATCGACATCCCCGGGGAAGGACATCTTGCAGAAGCCTCCCATCCTTCCGACCTCCCGGATGGCGGGAGGGGGGAACATGCGCCTCCTGAGGGGAGCACCAGCAGGCCAGAAGCCCTCGGCTCCCCTTCCGTCGAGCATCTTTATGTAACACCATATCGTATCTGTTACATCCACCTCGGCCCCATAGATGCCCCCTCCCTTCCAGGCCATCGGCACCTTCCCCGAGTTTCCCCTGGACTCGAAGTAAAGCCAAACCGAGCTTATCCCGTCCGGGTCCTCCACCTCCGCCTCCACCCTCCATCCTTCCTCCCTCCACCCGGCCCTGACATCGTGGACGAGCGGAGGAAGGTTCCCCGAAAAGCCAGCGGCCCTGAGCGCCCCCGGGATATGGAGCTTCCCCCAGCCCCACGTGTCGTTCGGGACCTTTCCGGTGTGCTCGTCGCTCCTGGCCCCCTTACAGAGGGCTTCCTTCACACCTTCGTGCCCCAGGTAAGGACATGCCTGGAGGAGTATGGCTGCGGCCCCTGCCACGTGTGGGAGGGCTGAGCTGGTGCCCTCGAAGGGGCCGTAGCATCCCGGGGAACCCGAGGCCTCCTTGGTCCACGTCGAAAAGACTACGCTTCCGGGAGCTGCTATGTCCACCACCCTCCTCCCATCTATCCTGGGGCCCCTACCGCTGAAGTCGTTTATCTCGCCTTTGGGGTTCCTGAGGCCCGATGGGTCGTAAGCTGCCACCGTTATCGCCTCGTCCGCAGTGCCGGGCCAGGCGACGGTGCCCTCGTCCGTGACGAAGTCCAGGAACTGTGCACCTCCCTTCCAGTCCGAGACGTCGTCCGCCAGGTAACCTTCGACCACGAAGGGCGTGCCCTCAGATTTGAGCACGAAGCTCCACACCCCGATCTCGAGGCCTTCCTCCCCGTTCAGGGCTACGTCGAACTTGTGCGTCCCCCTCGGGGAGGTCTCCACGTTCCCGAAGGTCTCCAGGCCCAAAACCTCCCTCACCTCGCCGTCGGGGACCATCCTGAACCTGAGGCCGCCTGGAGCGATGACCTCGACATCGAGGCCCTCGGGCGACCTCCAGAGGAAGGTGAGGTAGATGGTCCTTATCCCATACTCCTCCGGCACGTTGACCCTGACGGTCCTCCCCTCCTCCTCAATTCGCAACCTGCAGTGCTTCTTCCTTGTAGGCCCTGCGAGGTTGCCTGCTGCGGTGAGCTGGACTATGCCCTTCCTCGCAAGCTCGTCTATCGTCCGCTCCAAATTTGAGGAGCCGTCCAAGAATTCGAAGACCCATCCCCCGAACGCGTACACCATGACGTCCGCTCCCATCTCGACCGCCCAGGGGACGAACTGCTCGGGTACGAGGCCCTCCCTGTGCACAACCAAAAGCTCCGCCCCGGGTGCGATCCCCACCCACCTCCTTCCCGGGAAACCTCCCAAGATTATCCCCGCCGCAGGAGTGCCGTGGTTGTCGGGGTCCCCTGGGTCGTCGGCGAGCTGAGGCCCCTCCCTTTCGACCGGCCAGCCTTCGAGCCCCTCTAAGGAGGCCACGACCTTCAAGGTGTTCAAGGGCCTTAAAGGCTCCCCAGCCTCTAAGACCCCGTCCCCATCCTCATCCTCCGGCACGAAGGCAGGTTCGCCGAGGATTAAGACTCCCCCCGAGGACCTGAATCCGGAATCCCTCCTGCCGTTCCCGTTCTCGTCCAAGTAGAGCCAATCCGTATAGGGGTCGAAGTTCTCCTCCACCTTGTACCTCCCGTACGGGTCCCTCACCTCGGCCTTCCAGAGGCGCAGGACCTCGTCCGAAGTGAGCCTCCCGTCCCCGTCCAAGTCTATCCCGTCCACCCCGGGCGTGAGGACCCCATCTCCGTCGGAGTCCACCCAGGAAACCGGCTCACCGGCCCTCCAGAAGGCGGGATGGTGTAGGTCGACCCCGGTGTCGAAGAGGGCTATCCTCACCCCCTTCCCCGTAAGGGAACCCGGCCACCCCCCCATATCCCAGGCCTCCCTCGCCCCGACCTGTGCTCCGCTCACATCTAAGAGCGGCACAACCTTGACCCTCCTTGCGGCCTCGAGCCTTTCTACGAGCGGATGTCGTGCCAAATCCTCCAGGACGGCCCACGGGACGTCCGCCCCGTATATCCTGCCCACATGGAGCACCTTCCCCCTCCACCTGAAGAAGCGGACCCCCATATCCTCGAAATTCCTCAGTTCATCTTCGGTGGGAGGTCTGCGGAAGCGGACGGAGACCTCGACCGTCGCCGGGACCACCTTCCCCCTCCTCAGGGCCAGGGCCCTACGGCCGAGCTGCCACTTGAGGGCGGAACCTAAGGAAGCCTCGGACCCCTGCGAGCCCATCGCCAGGGCTAAGACGAGCCAGTTCAACACGGTGAAGTGCATCCCATCCAGGACAGAGCAAAGGAGGCTTTTTGAAGCTACACCTGAGGAAATCAAGGGCCACTTCAGCCTCGAATTCCAGCGGATACTTAAAATGTATCTCCCATTTGTTGCTTTCGCAACTGTTGGTGTGCAGTACACAAAAAACATTTGCGAAATGCAGATTTTTTTTATATAATTGTCTCTCCCCAGGGGAGGACGATGCCCAAGCTGGCCATAGCGAGCGATCATGCCGGCTACGCCCTGAAGGAGCACCTCAAGCCCCTCCTTGA
>QNCW01000020.1 GCA_003645885.1 Candidatus Latescibacterota bacterium
CGGGGGATGCCGCTCCCCATGGAGGAGTTCCTACCTGCCGGGAGGGTGGTCGTCGTGGGAAGGTGCAAGCCTCCGGAGGGTAGGTCCTTCAGCTTCGACTTGGGCGAAAGGTTCGGGGAGAGGGATGCGGTTGCGTACCTCTCCACGTACCTCTGGTCCGGAGGGAGCCAGGAGGTGGAGCTTTCCTTGGGAAGTAGCGGAGGGGTGAAGCTTTGGGTGGACGGGGAGGAGGTGCTCTCCTACCACGTGCACGGGAGGGCGGAGCCGGGACAGCACAGGATGAGGTTGAAGTTGGACAGAGGATGGCACCAGCTCCTGCTCAAGGCCGACCATAGCGCGGGGGAATGGAAGGTATATCTGGACTTGGAGGGAGATTTAGGGGTCTCGGCGGTGAGGGACCTCGGATGCGGCCCCTGTTGGATGGCCATAGGGCCTTTCGAGAACGAGATGGTAGGGGACGAGTGCGTAGGGTTCTCCACTCGTTATCCTCCCGAAGAGGGTTTGGACTTCGGGTCGGTATGCCCGGGCAAGGGAGGGGAGGTCGAGTGGGTCCCATGGGACAGCGTAGCCGAGCGCATGTCCGAGGAGGAGATAGAGCCCTCGGAGTTCCACGAGGGGGAGATGGTCATCCCCGCCGGGGAGCCCACCGCTGTCGTCCTGGACTTCGGGAGGGAGGTCGTGGGATTCCCGAGGATATCCTTGGAGGCCCCGGAGGGGACGGTGGTCGACCTGGGATACGGGGACGAACTGGAGGGTGGACGCTTGGTACCGCCAGAGGGAAAGCACTATGCGGACCGGTACGTATGCAGAGAAGGGGTACAGGAGTGGGAGACGTTCGGAAGGAGGGCCTTCAGGTACGTCCAGCTCACCTTCAGGAGGGCGACCGGGCCCGTAAGGCTCGGGGAGGTCGGGGTGAACCTCACTGGCTACCCTGTGCGGGAACTGGGGAGCTTCGTGTGTTCGGACGAGCTTTTGAACAGGATATGGGAGGTGGGGAGGTACACCGTCAAGCTCTGCATGTACGACGCTTACGAGAGCGACCCCCTCACCCACATCCAGAGGCCCGAGGATACCAGGACCGAGGCTTTGGTCAACTACTACGCCTTCGGCGATTACAAGCTCATCTCACGGACGTTGCGCCAGTTCGCCCGTTCGCAGGGGGAGGACGGGATGCTCAGGGAGGCATATCCTTCGGCCGTGCCCTTCCCCAGCTCTCCGAGAGCTTCGGCCCTATGGACGATATCCCTGTGGGAGTATGTCCTGTACAGTGGGGACTCGGAGCTTGCCAGGGAGCTTTTGCCATGTCTGGAGAGGGCCTTGGAGGGGATGGAGAGGTACGAAGGGGACGACGCCGAGACGAAAGTGTTCTACGCCGGCGCGCTCGGGGCTGCCTCGAGGATGGCCCTCCTCCTCGGGGATGAGGCCGGTTACGCCAAGTACCTGGGTAGGTTCAACGCCTTAGCGACCTCGACCGACATCCATCCCCGCAAGGAGTGCGGGCTTGCGGACTTCCTGGCCGTGTGCTTCGGCGTAGGTGAGGATGCGAAGGTACCTCCCGAAGGGTTATCCTTCCCACCTTATCAGCTCTCCTACGTAGCCGAGGCACTTCTCAAGATGGGTCGGAAGGAGGCCTTGGAGGTCCTAAGAGGATGGGGGAGGATGTTGGAGGAGGGAGCCACCACGTGGTGGGAGGATTGGGAGGGAGGGGCGAGATGTTACGGAGCTTCCTCCGGGCCCACATACCTGCTTTCGGCTTACATCTTGGGCATCGTGCCTATAAAGCCGGGTTGGAGGAGGTTCAGGGTTATGCCGAGGCCCTGCGGGTTGGAGTGGGCGGAGGGTGATGTCCCGACCCCGTTCGGAAAGGTGTCGGCCTCCTGGAGGTGGGAGGGAGGGAAGTTCCGCCTCAGCTTGGAGGCCCCTCCGGAGTGCGTGGCCGAGGTCGGACTTCCCGGGAGGGGGGAGCTCCTGAGGAACGGAAGGAAGGTACAAGCGAAGGAGGAAGGGGGGTACCTATGGTGCGAGCTCAGGCCCGAGGGGAGGGAGGAGCTGGAGGTCTCACCTGTTGGGAGGCATCCACCCCCACGGACCTGAACCCCATCCGGCCGAGGACACAAGGTCCACCGGCGAGTACTTTATCTCGTCCTTATCCCGGTTATGTAATCGGAGATGCCGTTGAGCACGAACTGCACGGATAGGGCCGCCAGAAGCAAGCCCATGAGCCTCGTCACGACCTTCATCCCGGTATCACCGAGGGCCCTCTCCACGAACGTACCTCCCCTTAGGATAAAGTAGGTGGCGAGGGATACGGCCGCTATGGCAGTCAAAAGGACTGCGAGATGAACCGGAGAGCGGACCCTCCCCATGAGCACTACCACCGCAGTTATCGCTCCCGGCCCCCCGAGCATAGGGACCCCTAAGGGGATGACGCCGACCTCCTCCTTCCTCACCCCCTCTTCTATCTCCTCGGGGGTGCGCATAAGCCTCGAGGGCTGGACCTTAAGCATGCTGAGGGACACCCCGAAGAGTATCACGCCTCCAGCTATGCTCAGGGCCTCGGGGGAGAGGCCGAGGAGGTGGAAGAGCCGCCTGCCCGTCAGGGCGAAGAAGGTCAGAACCAAAAAGGCGGTCGTGGAGGCTGTACGAGCGGTCCTCGCCCTTAAGCTCGCGTCCTCCCCCTGGGTCATGGCTAAGAACGCCGGCACCGCTCCCACAGGGTCGACTATCACGAAGAGGGTTGAGAAGGCCACGAGCCCGAACTCCCAAAGTTCTTTCATCCCTCCCTCAACCTCCCCCCTTCGAGCAGAACCTTCCTGAAGGGCCACCTTCCGGCCAGCTCCCACATGTGTGTAGCTAAGATCACCGCCGTCCCCTCCCTGTGCACCCTCTCTATGAGCTGGAGGACGTCCTCCGCGGCCTCCCTGTCCAGGTTTCCCGTCGGCTCGTCGGCCAATAGAAGCTCGGGGCCGTGGACGAGGGCCCTGGCTATCGCCACCTTCTGTTGCTCTCCACCCGATAGCACGTAGGGCATATCGTGCCTTCTGTGCGCCATGCTTACGGACGCCAGCGCCTCTAAGGCCCTTCTCCTCGCCTCCCTCTCCCCCATTCCCGTGACGTACAAAGCGAAGGCCACATTCTCAAGCACATCTCTGTCGGGAAGCAGCTTAAAGTCCTGAAATATCATCCCGACCCTCCTCCTCCAGAGGGCCACCTCCCTCTCCCTGAACTTCGCCACCTTCCCGTCCACGAGCACCCTACCCCTCGTGGGCCGCTCGTCCATGTGTAGCACCCTTAAAAGCGTGCTCTTTCCAGCTCCCGTGGGCCCTAAGACCAAGAGGAACTCCCCCCTCTCGACCTCCAGCCAGATTCCTCTGAGCACGCTTATCCTCCCCTTCTCCACCCAGACGTCCTCTAAAGATATGAGCGACATCACGCCAACCCCAGCCTCTTCATCTTGTCCCTGAAGGTGGAAAGCTTCATCCCGAGAAGTTCGGCGGCTTTAGTCTTGTTCCCTCCGGTCCGGCGTAGCGCCTCGGTTATAAGCTCCCTCTCCTTGGCCTCCACTATCTCTTCGAAGGACGCATTACCGAGCCTGGGCTCCGAGCTTCCGAGCATCCTTATCATCCTCTCGAGCTCCTCCTGCCTCCTCAGGACCTCCTCTAAGGACGGCCCCCTCTCCCTAGGTGCGGGGGACCTTATCTCGGGAGGGAGGTCCTCGGGACCCACCCTCGGGCCGGCCCCCACCACCACGAGCCTCTCTACGAGGTTCTCGAGCTCCCTGACGTTCCCGGGCCAGTCGTAGTCCATGAGGAGCTTCATGGCCTCCGGGGTCATCTCTATCCTTCCCTCGGCCCCGAGCTTCCTGAGGAAGTGTTCCATCAGGAGGGGAACGTCCTCCTTGCGCTCCCTCAGAGGGGGAAGGCGGATCGGCACTACGTTAAGGCGGTAGTACAGATCCTCCCTGAACAGGCCCCTGCGGACCCTCTCCAATAGGTCCACCTTGGTCGCCGCTATGACCCTCACGTCCACCCTTATCGTCCTGGTCCCTCCCACCCTCTCGAATTCCCTCTCCTGGAGGACCCTTAAGAGCTTCACCTGAAGCTCCAAAGGTATATCGTCCACCTCGTCCAAGAATATCGTCCCACCGTCCGCAAGCTCGAACTTGCCTGGCTTGTCCTTCACGGCGCTGGTGAAGGCCCCCTTCACATGTCCGAAGAGCTCGCTCTCTAAAAGCTCCCTTGAAAGGGCGGCACAGCTCACCTTTACGAAGGGACCGTCCCTCCTAGGGCTGAGTTCGTGTATAGCATGGGCGGCGAGCTCCTTCCCCGTTCCAGTCTCCCCCTGGAGGAGCACGGTGCTGTCGGACGAGGCCACGGTGCGGATGAGGCGAAATACCTCCTGCATCTTGTGGCCCTTCCCTACCATATCCTCGAGCCTGTACCTCTCCTCGAGCCTCCTCCTCAGCCGGACGTTCTCCTCCATCACCTCCCTCATCCTGCGGATGCGCTCCAGCAGGAGCAACAGCTCCTCGTTGTCGAAGGGTTTGGTGAGGTATTCGTACGCTCCGAGCTTCATGGCCCGGACGGCCGTCCTCACAGTGCCGTAGGCGGTGATGACTATGACCTCGGTGTCGGGGCTTTCGGCTTTGATCCTCTCCAGAAGCTCTATACCGTCCATGCCCGGCATCCTGAGGTCGGTCACCACCACATCGTACCCCTTCTTCCCCAAAAGTTCCAGGGCCTCCTCGGCCGAGCCCGCCTCGTCCACATCGTAGCCGGCTTCGGCTATGTCGTCCCTGAGGGGGACCCTGGCGACCCTGTCGTCCTCTACGAGCAGAACCCTCATCGCACGGTCCTCAGGAGGACCCTGAAGGTGGCCCCCCTTCCTGGGGCGCTTTCCACCTCTACCTTCCCCCCATGTTCCTTTATTATGGCGTACGAGACAGAAAGCCCCAAGCCGGTGCCCTCGCCCGAGGGACGCTTCGAGAAGAATGGGTCGAATATCCTGCCGATATCCTCCTCGGATATCCCCACGCCCGTATCCCTCACCTCGGCGCACGCCCATCCGTCCCTAGTGAAGGTCCTGACCGTGAGGGTCCCTCCGTCAGGCATGGCGGCCAGGGCGTTCAGGAAGAGGTTCAGGAAGACCTGGCCTAAGTAGTGCCCATCCCCGAGGACCCTGGGAAGCTCGGGGTCGAGCTTTCTGACGACCTTTACTTTCCCCTTCCTCAGTTGGTAGTCCACGAGGGCCAGCGTGTCCTCCAGGACCCTGTTGAGGTCGGTTGGGGATAGGGAGAGCTCCCGGCTCCTGGAGAGGTCGAGGAGCTGGCCCACGACCCTCCCTATCCTCTCCAGGCCCTCCTCCACCAGGTCCAGGTATGTCAAGGTCCTCTCCGGGTCGTCGGGATGCTTCCTTATCCTGGCTATGCAGCCTTGGATTCCGTCCAAGGGGTTGTTTATCTCGTGTGCTATTCCTGCGGCTAAGGTTCCCAAGGCCGCCATCTTCTCGGCCCTTACGAGCTCCCTGTAGGCCTCCTCGAGTTCCTCGGTCTTCTTCCTGACCTTCTCCTCCAAGTTGTGGTAGAGACCCTGGAGCTGCTCGGCCATTTGGTTGAACGCCTCGGCCACGTCCTCTATCTCGTCCCCGGTGCGGACGGAGAGCCTATGGTCGAGCTCTCCCCTTCCGAGCTTGAGCGCCCCTTCCCTCAGGGCCATGAGGGGTCCGGTGAGCCTCCGTGAGAGGAGGAGGCTGAGGGCCAGGGCCAAGGCTCCGGCCCCGAAGCCGAGGAAGAGGAAGGTCCTCCTGTATTCCCTCGCCGATGCGAACACAACTCCTTCTGGCCACCTCTCCACCAACACCCAGTATCCCGCCTCCTTCCTCCCGCTCTTGGGGAAGAGGAGCACGGGTGCGTACGCCACTATGTCCCCTCCCACGGACGTCACTCCGGTCCCGCCGGACAACACCTTCCCTGCCGCCTGTTCTGGCAGGTCCTCCCGCAGGTCCTCCCCCCTGAACCCGACGCCCATCTTGGCTAAATATCCTCCGTCCGGATGCACCAACGCCACACCCTCCCCCCACTCCAGCCCCCCTCCCTGGACCCTGTCCAACACCCCCTTCGGGAGTACGGAAGCTACAAGCTCACCCCGTTTCTTGCGCTCGGAATCCGTCACTTCCAGCTTGTACTCCAGCGGTCCGGAGGTTCCCAAGGTGGAATCCGTTATCCCCCTCAGAAGCCAAGCCTGCCTCCCGTCCGAGTAGACCTGGACCAGCCCCCGGCCTTCGTGGTCGAAGAATATCAGCCTCCTGTAGACCTTCCTCTGCTGTGAGAACGTGCCGAGTATGTTTCCAACCACCTCCCTCCACCTGGCCACGCCGAGGCTATCCCCCCTTCCGAGGGCGTCCGCCAAGCGCCGTACGGGTGAGATGAGGCTTAAAAACAAAATGTCCTCCTGGGTCGTCTGGAGGAAGTCCTCCACCCTCTCGGCCTTCATCTCAGCTGCCCTCTGGGCCGCCTCCAACGCCGTCCTGCGCAGGGCGACCATGGTCCTGTACACGCCGTAGGCACCGAGGACGCCCACGGGGACCAGGGCCACCCCGAGCAGGACCGCCGAGAGCTTTCCCCTTATTCCCACCTAAGTCCACACCTCCTCGGTTATGTGCTCGGGCCTCCTCCAGGAGGATATCCTCTCCTCTATGTAGTCCACAAGTTCCCTTATATGGACCCTTTCCTGCTCCATGGAGTCCCTGTCCCTCACGGTGACGGTGTCGTCCTGCATCGTCTGGGAGTCCACGGTGACGCCGTACGGGGTCCCGACCTCGTCCATCCTCCTGTACCTTCTTCCTATCGAATCCTTCTCGTCGTAGAAGACGTTGAAGTGGGGACGGAGCATCTCCTCTATCTCCGAGGCCTTCTCCGGCATCCCCTCCCTCTTGACCAAGGGGAAGACCCCCACGGTGATCGGGGCGAGCTTGGGATGGAGCCTCAGGACCACCCTGGTCTCCCCCCTCACCACCTCCTCGTCGTATGCGTCCACGAGGAACGCCAGGAGGGCCCTGTCCACACCTCCTGAGGGCTCTATAACGTAAGGGATTATCCTTTTGCCGCTCTCCTCGTCGTAGTAGTCCAACCTCCTCCCGCTATATTCCGAATGCCTCCTAAGGTCGTAGTCGGTCCTGTTGGCTATGCCCTCAAGTTCCGCCCATCCGAAGGGGAAGAGGTACTCTATGTCGACGCAGGATTTGGCATAATGCGCCAGCTCGTCCTCCCTGTGGGGCCTCAGCCTCAGCCTGTCCTCCCTGAGCCCGAGGTCTACGTACCATTTGAACCTCTCCTCTATCCACCTTCTGTGCCACTCCTCGTCCGTGCCTGGGAAGACGAAGTACTCTACCTCCATCTGCTCGAACTCCCTCGTGCGGAATGTGAAGTTTCCGGGGGTTATCTCGTTCCTGAAGGCCTTCCCTATCTGGGCTATCCCGAAGGGAAGCTTCAACCTCATGGACTGTTGGACGTTCACGAAGTTGACGAATATCCCCTGGGCGGTCTCGGGCCTGAGGTACACCACCGAGGACTCGTCCTCCAGGGGGCCCATGAAGGTCTTGAACATGAGGTTGAACTGCCTTGCTTCCGTAAGCTCCCCGCCGCAGACAGGGCACCTCTCGTCCTCGAGGTCGTCCGCCCTGAAGCGGCGCTTGCAGCTCTTGCAGTCCACCATGGGGTCCGAGAAGCTCTCCACATGTCCCGAGGCCTCCCATACGCTCGGGTGCATGAGTATGCTAGCGTCGAGCCCCACTATGTCCTTCCTCTCCCTCACGACCTTCTGCCACCACGCCTCCTTGACCTTCCTCTTCATCTCTACGCCCAAGGGACCGTAATCCCAACAGCTTGCGAGTCCTCCATATATCTCGCTGGACTGAAATATTATCCCCCTGCGCTTGCAGAGCGACACGAGCTTCTCCATCTTTTCCGGAGCCTTGGCCATAGCACCTCCCCTTAAGAAATCGGCCCGGCTGGCCGCCGGTTACTGTCTTCTATCGCTATCATACCCCTTGTCCACAGAATAGTTGGCGGTGGATGATCCACCTTCTTCAATGCTCCCTCTACCTGACGGGCGAATACATAATCACCGTCTTAACTTTCTGGAAGAAATCCCAATATTTGGATTATCCCCAAGGTGGAGGCAAAATTACCCCAAAAACTTTAAAATTATCAACAAGTTCGCTCTTTTTGAATATACAAAACACAAGTGAAGATGTCAAGGAAGGCCAAAAAAGTAAAAAAAGATGGAGGACCTTACGAGAGAGCGCAGAAAATGTGGCATGGAACCTTAAAGGAGGTGATAAGCTGTGAGTTCTAAGTGGACGAGCCGGAAGTTTTAGGTTGCGGTGGTGGCCTGGGACATAGCTGAGGCCTGCAGCGTCCGGCTCCCCGATGAGGTGTTGAAGGGAGCTTCTCATATCGCTTAGAACCTCTTCACTTAAGACCCCCTCCAAATATCTTTAAAAAACCATGCCCGCTACTCTGTTGTCAAAGTGAAGTACCTTGTTGACAAGCTCGGAAGATTGACATATAATGTGGGGGACTTCGGACGAAGACCAGGAGGGAGTCCTATGCTCCTGACCCTCCTTACGGGGGCGACCCTCGCATGGGCGAACCCTCTGTTGGAAGTGCCGTTGGACGACGAGGTATACGAGCTCCTGGACAGGCTTCAGGTGGAGGGGGTCGTCCAGCCCTCCGGAGAGATGTACCCCCTGAGCAGGGGCGAGGTGGTGCGGCTCCTCGGGGAGGCCCTCGAGGGGAACATATCCCCCTTGGAGAGGGAGGAGATCTCCGCCTACTTGAGGAGATATCATCACGAAGCTTGCAAGCTCGGGAAGCCCCGAAGGTACTTCTTAGAGAAGGTGGGTCCGGATTTCCTCTTCTACCTCGACCCCCAGGTAGGGCTCTCCGTGCGGCTCAGGGACGGAAGGGCCTTCCCCGAACGTGGGACGGGGTTTCTGATATCCGTCCTCTCCGACATCGGCGGAAGCCTCGGGAAGATGGGGTTCATGAGCCACATAGAGTGGTACCTTATGACCGGAAGGCCCTTCGGGGACCTATTTCCGGACGAGACGAGGGTCTCGTACAGGAGGGAGAAGGGGGACCCCATAGATGCCGACAACTTCGGCAGGACAGAGGCATACATGGTCTTCCCCTTACCCCACGGCTCCCTGCTTTTGGGCAGGGGAAGGCTGAGATGGGGCCCCGGAAGGCACGGCTCCCTCCTGCTTTCCGGAGGGACCTCCCCCTGGGACATGTTGAGGCTGAGGTTCGGGTACAGGGGCCTCGGGTTCGAGGCCTTCACCGCCGTGCTGAGGGGGGAGGATTCCAAAGGGGTCAGAAGGCCTAAGTATCTATCAGGACATAGGTTAGAGGCAAGATTTGGCAGGTTCCAGTTCGGGGTCTCGGAGACGGTGGTATACGGGGACAGGTTCGAACCTTCGTACCTCAACCCCTTCTCGGTGTACCTCATAACCGAGCAACAGGCCAGCAGATCCATACCTCCCGAGGCGGAGAGATGGGAGATGGGAAGCGGGGACAACGTGCTGGCCGGGGTCGACGCCGGAGCCTTCTTCAAGAACTTCAAGCTATACTGCGAGATCCTTGTGGACGATTATCGTCCCACGTACTCTCCGAAGCACTGGAGGAACAAATACGGGCTTCTGGGAGGCTTCCACTGGGCCGATCCTTTGGGCCTGAGGGATTCGGACCTCAGGGTGGAGTACGCCTTCGTGAACCAGTACTGTTACACCCACGAGAGGGCCATAAACCGTTACAAGCACCTCAGCCGTCCCATAGGCCATCCCATGGGCTCGGACGCCGACGACCTCCGGACGGAGTTCGAGAAGAGGTTCGGACCGGGAAGGGGCATCTCGCTCTACTACGAAAGGCTGAGGAAGGGGAAGGGAAGTATCGACGGGGAGCACGGGCCAGGCGACCCCGACCGCTGGGAGTTCCTCTTCGGGACCGAGGAGGTGAGACGCATCCTCGGGGTAAGGGCCTTCTGGAGGGAGGTAGGTGAGAGGGGTGCCGAGCTGGAAGTTAGATACCTGAGGATACGGAACTTCGAGCACGTCGAAGGGAGGAGGAGTTCCGGCCTGGAGGTCCTGCTGAGCTTGGAGCGTAGGCTGTGATGTACAGGCTCCTCTTCGCCGTACTGCTCACGGGTGCCACGGCCATATCCGCCCAGATAGTGCTCTTAAGGGAGCTTATGGTCGCCTTCTACGGCAACGAGCTCTCCTTAGGAGTTATGCTCTCCGCATGGTTGATCTGGGGGGCAGTGGGAAGTTGGGGCCTGGGGAGGCTCACAGATGGGATCGAGGATAAGCTCAAAGCCCTCGCCCTGCTCCAGATGGGAGTATGGGTGGTCCTCCCTTCGGAACTCTTCCTGGCCAGGACCGTAAGGGAGCTTCTGGGCATGCCTCCGGGCGAACTTACGGGCATAGCCCCCGTGGCCTCGGCAGCGTTCGGCATACTGGCCCCGCTGTGTATCCTGGGAGGGTTCGGGTTCGCCTTGGGGTGCAGGATGCTCTCGGAAAGGTACGGGGACTCCCTCAGGGGGGTGGGGAACGTGTACATCTTAGAGGCCGTAGGCTCCGCCGTGGGCGGCCTGCTCACCCAGCTCCTCCTTGTACCCCTCATCCCCCCCTTCGGGGTGGCGGTCCTCGTGGGATGCCTGAACCTCCTCTCCGCAGCCTTACTATCCCTGGAAGGCCACAGGGCCCTCGCTGGCATCTCGACCTCCGCCCTCCTCCTGACCTTAGCCTTCGTGGTGGCCGGCGGGGTGAGGTCGGTCGAGAGGTTCTCGTCGGAGGCGAGGTGGAAGGGGATGGAGCTCGTACGCACGGAGGACTCCCCCTACGGCAGGATCTCCTTGGTCAGGTTGGAGGGGGAGTACAGCCTCTTCGAGAACGGGATACTCCTCACCACCTCCCGAAGCAGGCTCGGGCCGGAAGAGATCGTACACTTCCCACTGCTTTCCCACCCCGGGCCGAGGAAGGTCCTCATGATAGGAGGTGGGCTCGGGGGAGGGCTCGCCGAAGTCCTGAAACATCCCGTAGAGGAGGTGACCTACCTCGAACTCGACCCCGAGGTCGTGAGGGTCTGGAGGGATTCGGTGCCCGAGGAGGCCTTCCTCGACCCGAGGTTGCGGGTAATCTACGAGGACGGGAGGAGGTGGCTTGTGAGGAAGGGGGGGAGGTACGACGTGATCATAGTCGGACTCTCCGACCCCCTCACAGCGCAGCTCAACAGGTTCTACACCGAGGAGTTCTTCGGAGAGGCCAAGGCCCACATGGAGCGGGGAGGGATACTCTCCTTCGGCGTCACTTCCTCGGAGAACGTCTTAGGGGAACCCCAGAGGAGGTACCTGGCCTGTCTGTACAGGACCTTGAAGGAGGTCTTCCGCTACGTGGAGATCGTCCCCGGAGGGACGGCGTACTTCCTTGCCTCGGATTCCCCCGTATCCCTGGACCCTTCCCTGCTCGTAGGACGCCTCAGGAAGAGGGGGATAGAGGCCAAGTTCGTGAGGGAGTACTACCTTCCATACAAGCTCAGTCCCGACAGGACGGGATACGTGAGAGAGGAAGTCGAGGCCGAGGGCGACGTCCGCCCCAACCGCGACTTCTTCCCGGTGGGGTACTTCTACGCACTTGCCCTCTGGGCCTCCCAGTTCTACCGTGGGGTACAGGGCTTCCTCTCGAAGGCGGGGACGGTGGGGTTCTGGAGGATGTGTGCTCCCATCGTGATATACTTCGCCTTAGGGCTCATACTCACCGTCAGGGGCATCCCCTCCCCGAAGGCTCCGGTCGTGATGGCCGTGGGCACTACGGGTCTTGCCGAGATGGCCTTCCAGACCGTGGTCCTGGTGGCCTTCCAGGTTAAGTTCGGGTACGTATACTACAAGCTCGGGCTCATATTGAGCATGTTTATGGTCGGGTTGGCGTCCGGAAGCTGGATGGTGGTGAGGTGGGGTGGGAAGGTTAGGGCGCTTCCCGCCTTCGTCTGGACCCAGGTAGCTGTGGTCCTCTACCCCTTGGTGCTGGTGCTCTCCTTAGCCTCGGTCCGGAGCGAGGCCACATTCGCGGTCCTCCCGGCCGCAGCGGGGTTCGTAGGGGGGGTGCAGTTCCCCTTGGCTGGCAGGCTCGTGGTCGGGGAGAGGGTGGGAAAAGAGGCGGGGAGCCTCTACGGTGCGGACCTTGCAGGGGCCTTCTTCGGAGCGGCCGGAAGCAGCCTGCTCCTCGTGCCCCTCTTGGGCATAAGGGGGGCCTTGTACTGGCTCTCCATGCTCAACGGTGCGACGCTCTTGCTCTTAGGCGTACACGGCCGGAAGGAGATCGTAAAGGCCCGATATGGTTCGTGAGGGACCCTTCTCGGAAAAGCTCGGCAGGAGGTGGGCCTGCGCATGTGGGAGGGAGCACTTCCTCCCCACGAGGTGGGTGGACGTGGGGTACGGAGCTCTCGAGCGCATCCCGGAACAGCTTGAAGGATGGAGGGGCGAGGTCCTCCTCGTCGCCGACGAGGCCACCTACGAGGCAGCTGGAAGGAGGGTGGCCCTCGTCCTCAGGGAGGGGAGGTTCGGCGTGAGGGAGCTGGTCTTCCCCCTCCCCCTCAAGGCCACAGAGGAGGTGGCCACGCACCTCCTCGGCCGTGTGGGCGGGGAGGCCGGACTCGTGGCCGTGGGGAGCGGGACAGTGAACGACATAGTCAAATGGGCGGCCCATAGGGCCGGAAGGCCCTACATCGTGGTACCCACCGCCGCCAGCATGAACGGGTACACTTCCCCCGTGGCCGCGCTCCTGACGAGGGGGGTCAAGCGCACGGTCCCCTCCTCCCCGCCCGTGGGCGTATCCTGCGACCCCGAGGTGGTGGCCTCGGCCCCGGGGGATATGGCCCCCGCTGGGTACGCGGACCTCCGATCCAAGGCGGTGGCCGACCTGGACTGGTGGATTTCGGGACGGCTCTTCGGGGAGCATTACTGTCCCCTCCCGAGGGAGGCCGTGGGGTTCTGGGAGGGGGAGCTTAAGGATAGGCTTCAGGGCATAAGGGAGGGAGGTCCGGATGCCGTGGGGGTCCTCCTTATGGCCCTTCTGGATTCCGGCTTCGGGATGACGGTGGCGGGGACCTCCAGCCCGGCATCCGGGGGGGAGCACCTCATCTCCCACTGGCTCGACATGACCGCCCCGCTCCAGGGAAGGGGCACCGCCCTCCACGGGGCCCAGGTGGGGGTCGGGACCTTGATCGCCTCCGCCCTCTACGGTATGCTCCTCGACTCCGACCCAGGGGAGTGGAGCTCGAACTTGGAACTTCCTTCGGAGGAGGAGCTGAGGGACAGGTACGGACCCTATGCGGACGAGGTGGAGGCAGAGCTGAGGAAGAAGACCCCCGAAGGGTCCGAGGACCTCCTGAGGAAGCTGGCGGAGGCCTGGGAGGAGGTGAGGGAGGAGATCGTCCGCAGATGGGTCCCCCCGGACCTCCTGAGGAGGGAACTGGGGGAGGCCGGAGCCCCGATCGGACCCGAGGAGCTCGGGACGACCTACGACCTCCTCAGGGACGCCCTCCTATACGGGAGGGAGGTAAGGGGGAGGTGGACGGTCTTAGATACAGCGTACCTCGTGGGATTGCTGCCTTCCCGCGCGGACGAGGTCCTGGAGAGGGCCTTCGGAAGGGAGGTGAGTCGCCGTGGATAAATTTAAGTTTCTGCTCCTTTGGGTGTTGATCGTCTCCGCCGTCGTGACGTGTGAAAAACGGGCTAAGAAGGAGGTAGCTATGAAGATGGAACTTACGAGTCCAGCGTTCTCCGAGGGGGGGACCATCCCCCGCAAGTACACCTGCGACGGGGAAGACCTCTCCCCTCCCCTCGTCTGGAGGAACGTACCTCAGGGAACCAAGAGCATAGCCCTCATATGCGACGACCCGGACGCTCCGATGGGCACCTGGGTCCACTGGGTCATATACGACATACCGCCTACAGCCTCGGAGCTTCCCGAGGGCGTCCCTGCGGTCGAGGCACTTCCCGACGGCTCCAAGCAGGGGATCAACGACTTCAGGCGCATAGGTTATGGAGGCCCCTGTCCTCCTCCGGGCAGGCCGCACCGGTACTTCTTCAGGATCTATGCCTTAGATACGGTCCTCGGCCTGGAACCCGGCGCGACCAAGGACGCCCTCCTTCGCTCCATGGAGGGCCACATCCTGGCCCAGGGGCAGTTGATGGGAAGGTACGGAAGGTGACTCATCCTCTCGAGACGAGCCACCGCACCGGCCCGGAGGCCACATACACCAAGCTCAAGGGGAACAGGGCGTAGGACGGGAAGAGGACGATGAGCAGGGCTCCCCCGAGGAAGAGGGCGAGCTTGACCTTTCCCCATGCGCTCCCGAGGGGGAAGCACATGGCGTCGTACTCGAGGTGGGAGAGCATGAGGACCCCGGTCAGGACCGCAAGGGCTAAGGCCACCCATCGGGTCCCCCCTCCAGGAAAGAGCACGTAGGAGGCCAAAGTCCAGGCGGCCGCGGGTATGGGGAGCCCTGAGAAGTTGGCCTTCTCCTGTGTCCTGCGGGCGTCGAACTTGGCTAAACGCACGGCCCCGCATGCGATGAACACGAGGGAGAAGGCCGTCGCCCTCGTCCCGTACATCCCGACCAGAAGGAGGGAGGGGGCGAGGCCGAAGGAGGTCATGTCAGCCAGGGAGTCGAGTTCTGCTCCGAACTTCGTGGAGGAGCCCACGATCCTGGCCACCTGCCCGTCCAGTCCGTCCAGAAGCCAGGCCAGCAATATCCACCAGGCTGCGAGCGGAAGCTCCCCCCGGGCGGTGTGTACTGCCGACAGGAAGCCACATAGGAGGTTTCCGAGGGTCAGCGAGGTGGGGACTACGAGCTTAGGGTCCATAGAGCATCCCTAGGACGGTCTCCCCGGCCCTCACCCTCTCCCCCACCTTCACCGTGAGCTTCACTTCCTCGGGGAAGGTCACCTCGACCCTGGAGCCGAACCTTATCATCCCTATCCTCTCCCCCCTCTCCACCTCCTGGCCCTCCCCGACCCAACAGTCCACCTTCCTGGCCAGGGCCCCGGCTATCATCCGCACCCTCACCCCATCCACGACCACATCCGCCCTGGCGTTCTTCGAGCTCGCACCAGGGAAGAAGGCGGGAAAGTGCCCTCCCGGCCTTTCCTCCACCAGGACCACCCTCCCCCTGACGGGGGACCTGATCACATGGACGTCCCAGAGCGACATAAATATCCCTACCTTCCCTCCTTCTACCTCCGAAACCTTACCGTCGGCAGGCGAGAGCACGAGCCCTTCCCCCTCGGGGGGCCTGCGTTCCGGGTCCCGGAAGAAGTAGGGGACGAGGCAGGAGGCCGAAAAAGAGACTATGCCCAGGACCAAGGACGGAAGAAGTCCGGTGGCCGAAGCTAAGAATCCGAAAAGTCCGGCCAGAAGTAAGAATCCAGCGCTGTAACCCCCCCAGACCTTGGGAGATATCACCTCGGGGCTTCCTCCAGCTTAAGTTCGAGCTTCAGACGCTTCCCGAACCTCAGGACCTCGAGCTCGTACACGTCCCCGACCATCCCGTCGGCGAACGCCGAACGGACCTCCTGGGTGTTGCCGACGTGCTGGCCGTTCACCGATATTATCACGTCCTTCGGCCTCAACCCGGCCTTGTCCCCCGGGCTTCCAGGTTCCACCTCGGTCACGAGGACCCCCTCGGGCCTTTCGAGTCCCAGGGCCTCCGCCAGGGCAGGGTCGCTTATGTCCTGCACGGAAATCCCTGTCCAGAATGGCCTGACCCTCCCGTATTCGACGAGTTCCCCTGCCACCTTCTTGGCCTTGTTTATCGGTATGGCGAAACCTATGCCCACAGAACCTATCTCCCACCTGCTCCCGGTGTATATGAAGGTGTTTATCCCTATGACCTCCCCGAGGGCGTTCACCAGGGGTCCTCCGCTGTTCCCCCTGTTTATGGCGGCGTCGGTCTGTATCATGTTCCTGTACACCCTGCCGGACTGAACGCCGAAGTTCCTGCCGGTGGCGCTTATCACCCCCACGGTCACGGTCGGTTCCCCTTTTATTATGTCCCCGAAGGGGTTACCTATCGCTATGGCCCACTCCCCGACTATCACATCGTCGGAATTTCCGAGCTTCACATAGGGAAGGTCCCTCCCCCTTATCTTGAGCACGGCTATGTCCGAGCTTTCGTCCGCCCCCACAAGCTTCGCCTTGAACTCCCTGCCGTCCGGAAGGTGGACCACGATCTTATCCGCACCGTGCACCACGTGTTCGTTGGTCCAGATGTAACCCTTGGGACTCACTATGAACCCCGAGCCCATCCAGGGTGGCGACTCCCTCCTTATGCGCCTCCTGAACTTCCTCAGCTCCGGGAAGAACCATTCGAAAGGATCTACTAAGACATATTCTTCTATCCTCGTTGCACTTATGCTTACAACGGCGGGCTTGGCCTCCTCTACTGCCCTGACTATGGCGTTCCTGCGGGAGTCCTCGACCTCCCCCTGGACCGCCGAGGCGGTGGAGGGGCACTTCCGGACGTACACCCCGAGCCCGATCCCTAAGGAGAAGGCCACGAGCCATCCCACGGCCCTTCGCATCAGTACATCACCTCCATCAGAAAGAGCCCGCAGGGGGGAGCGGAGGGACCCACGAAAGCCCTGTCCCCCGAGGCCAGAGCTTTCTCCACCGCATCCACGGGCAGCTTTCCCCTCCCTATCTCCACCATCGTCCCCACGAGCAGCCTCACCATACTGTGGAGGAACCTGTCGGCGACTACCTCGAAGTGTACCTCCCCGTCCCCTACGCTCCATCCGGCCTCAGTGACCTTACAGACTGGCCTTTTTGGGGCAGAAGAAGCTATGCAGAAGGCCCTGAAGTCGTGCTCCCCTAAGATCGCACCTGCCGCCTTCTCCATCCTCCGAAGGTCGAGTTCGTAAGGTACGAACCATCCGTACTGTCTCCCCACGGCCCTCCTGCGTAGGTATATGTTGTACCTGTACCTCCTGGCCTTCGCCGAGAACCTTGCGTGGAAGTCAGGAGGGACCTCCGCGACCTCCCTCACGGCCAAGTCGTCGGGGAGCAGCCCGTCCAAGGCCCTTTCGATCCTCTCTGTGGGCATAGGATTTTCGGTCCTGAAGTTCGCCACCTGTCCCAGGGCATGGACCCCGGCGTCGGTCCTTCCGGCGCCCACGACCCTGATCCTCTCCCCCAAGAGCCTCCCCAAAACCTCCTCCAACACCCCCTGAACTGTCCTCCCCTCCTTCTGCACCTGCCAGCCCGAAAAGTTGGTCCCGTCGTACTCCAAGGTAAGCTTCAAGTTCCTCACCATATCGTCCCCACAAGGGCGAGCAGCCCCGATGTGGCCAGGGCGAGCCCATCCCCGAGGCCGAAGCGAAGCTCCGAAAAGCTCGTCCTGCCCTCCCCTCCCCTGTAACACCTCGCCTCCATGGCCAGGGAGAGCAGATCCGCCTTCCTGAAAGCTGACATGAACAAAGGCACGAGGATGGGAACCATATTCTTAAGTCTCTTAAGGATCCCCCCCTCAAACTCGACACCTCTGGCCATCTGGGCCTTCTTTATCCGCTCGGCCTCCTCGGCTAAGAGGGGAAGGAACCTCAAGGCTATGACCATCATCATAGCTACCTCGTGGGCGGGGACCTTCACCTTCCTCAGGGGCTTCAACAACCTCTCGATCCCGTCGGTGAGGTCTATGGGAGACGTAGTGAGGGTGAGCAGGGAGGCCGTCAGGACCATGAGGGCCAACCTCGTCGTGAGGACGGCCCCCTGCGATGTCCCCTCCAAGCTCGTCCCCAAGGGACCCGGACTTCCGGGCGTGAAGTAGGCGTTGAGGAGGAAGGTGAGGAGGAAGAGCCAGAAGAAGGGCCTGAGGCCCCCGAGGACGAGGGA
>QNCW01000021.1 GCA_003645885.1 Candidatus Latescibacterota bacterium
GTCCAGGCCCAGAGGCTCAAACCCCTCCTGAGCACTGCCTCTGCGAACTCGGGGGTTATAGCTTCGTGGTGCACATCCAGACCTTGCACCCCGGCCTCCAAGGCCGTGGATATAGCCCCTTCGTACTTCCTCCCCAACAACCACAGTACCCCGAGGTCGGGGATAAGTTTCCTCACGTTCCTACAGGTCTCCAACGAGAAGGATATGACGGTCGTGCGTCCCTGGGCCCCCGCAGACCTTATCGTCCTCGCCAACCTCCCCTCTATGCCCTCATCCTTCACCTCTACGACCAAATGCCCGCCCTCCATGACCTCTAAGGCCTCCCGAAGCGTCGGGACCCTCTCGCCCCTGAACTCCTCCCCCTTCCAGGAGCCGGCGTCCAACGCCCTTATCTGACTTAAGGCGAGCTCCCGGACCCTCCCGCTCCCGTCCGTGGTCCTGTCCACGGTCTCGTCGTGCATCAGCACCAGCTCCCCGTCCGAAGTAACCCTCACGTCCACCTCGCAGGCCGACACCCCAGCGCCTAAGGCCGCCCTCAGGGCGGCCAAAGTGTTCTCGGGTGCCACAGCTGAGTATCCCCTGTGAGCCACCAAGATAGCCATATCTACAGCCCCTTGAGTTCGGAAGTCGGGATGTTGTGCTCCTCCGCAAGCTTGGCGAGCCTCTCGAACTTGAAGTCTATCCCTATTATGCCGACTATCTGTTCGCTTTCGTCCCTTATAGGGGCGGAAGAAGTGATACAAAGGGCGCCGGTCCTCTTGGAGATGTAGAAGTCCATAACGTGCGCCTTCCCGGTCTTCATGGGCTCTATGAACCACTCCCTGTTCGAGAAGTTCTCGTTCAGGCCGAAGGTGGCATATGCCGCCCTCTCCTCCTTCTGGGTTATGTTTTTGGTTATCTTCCATCCCTCGGTGTCCGTAACATATATGAGCTGTATGGAGGGATGCTGTTCCAAGAACTTCTCTAAGACCGGCTCCATCCTCGCAGGGTCCATGGAGCGCACGTCCGGGTGCTCGGCCAGCTCCTCCGCCATCCTCCGGGCCATCTCCGACACCTCCCGTTTGATCCTGTCGAACTCGGACTCGAAGAGCTCCGGGAGGTAGCGTCTGGTGAACTCCCACATCTCCTCGTCCGAGATCCCCGTCACCCTCCCTTGGGCGTACTGTTCCTGTATCTCCTTGTATATCTTGGCCACCCCGGGATGTCTCTTGTCCACCCTCCTCTCGTCCTTAAGGCCCAGGTGCTCGTTTATCCAAAGCGCTATCCCGGCCACCCCGGACTTATCGGTCACAGCTATGCCCAGCGGCCTTCCGAGTATCCTTTCGGTATCGAATATGTTGTAGATTTCGGGGTTCTTTATCACGCCGTCCGCATGTATCCCCGCCCTGGTGACGTTGAAGTTATCCCCGACGAAGGGATAACTTGAGGGGACCTCGGAACCTATCTCCCTGTAGAAGTTCCCCACGTCGGTTATCACCCTCAGGTCCATGCCGTCCGTGGTGCCCTTTATGGAAGCATATTCTATGGCCAAAGCCTCTATGGGAGGGTTGCCGGTCCTCTCCCCGTATCCCAGGAGGGTGCCGTTGGCGGCCGCACATCCGTATAGCCAGGCGGCCACCGCGTTCACGAGTACCATATGGAAGTCGTTGTGGCCGTGCCACTCCAAAAGTTCAGGTGGGACGCCGGCCTCGGTCCTGAAGGTATGCACGAGCTTGGGCACGCTCCTGGGAAGCGAAGCCTCCGCGAAGGGCACCCCGAAGCCCATCGTATCGCACAGTCTTATCACGATGGGGATTCCGCTTTCGTCGTATATCTTCATGAGTTCCTGGGCGAAGGGTATGCAGAACCCGTATATGTCGGCACGCGTCACGTCCTCGAAGTGGCACCTTATGTTTATGCCCATCTCCACTGCCTCCCTCACCACCCTGAGGTATCCATCCATCGCCTCCTTCCTGGTCTTCCCCAGCTTCAGGAATATGTGGTAGTCGGAGACCGAAGTGAGTATCCCGGTCTCCTTGAGCCCCATATCCCGGACGAGCTTGAGGTCCGAGGGGTTCGCCCTTATCCATCCGGTGACCTCTGGATACTCGTAGTCCAGCTCCAAGCACCTTTCGACCGCCTCCCTGTCCCTCTCGCTGTAGAGGAAGAACTCCGACTTCCGTATTATCCCCTTGGGGCCACCTAAGCGGTGCAGGAACTTGAACAGGCGTAGTATCTGTTCCACGGTATAGGGGGGCCTGGCCTGCTGGCCGTCCCTGAAGGTGGTGTCGGTTATCCAGATCTCCTCGGGGAGGGCCATGGGCACGGAGATCCCGTCGAAGACGAGCTTGGGGACCTCGGTGTAAGGGAAGACCTCCCTTAGAAGGTTGGGTTCCTCGACGTCCTCCATCCTGTAACGCCTCCCGAGAGCGGGGAAAGGCATCTGCATATCTCCCCTCCTTTCTAAACGCCCATCGGGCGTAGAAGTTCTTCGCCTATAGGATAGTAAGCGTCCGCCACCTCTATAAGGTCCTTGGAAGTGTTCTGGTCGAAGGAGAACACCTCGACCCTCGGCCCCTTGGTCTTCACCAGGTTCACCAGGTCCACGAAGTCCCCGTCCCCGCTCACCAGCACCACCACGTCCAACGACTCCGAAAGCCTGACTATGTCTATCGCCATCCCCATGTCCCAGTCTCCCTTGGCGGAGCCGTCTATCCTCTTGCGCAGCTCCTTTATCTTCACCTCGTATCCCTTCTGCCTGAGCATGGTCACGAACTTGCTCTGGTCCACGTCCGGAGCCGTCACGACGTAGGCTATCGCCCTCACGAGCCTCCTTCCTGCTACCGTCACCTCCAAAAGCTTCTCGAAGTCCAACCTCCCGCCCAACTGCCTCGCCGAGTAGAACATGTTCTGCACGTCCACGAAGACCCCCACCCTCGGAGGCCCCCCGGCGGACCTCCCCCTCCGCTCCGTGGACTTCAGACCTCGCACCTCCGCCGTCAGACCTTGCACCTCATGTCTGACGGCCTCCAGACCCCTCCATAGGCTCTCCTCGTGTTTGGACCATGCCTCGGAAAGGTTCACCAAAGTATCCCTCAGGCCTCCCACGGCCTTCCCCAAGGCCTCCAAGAAAGGTCCGGGCCCCTGGTCCTCCTCCTTCGAGACCAACAACCTCTCCACATCGTGGCATAGCTTCCTCTGCTCCCGCACGAGCTGGTGCATCTGGGAGCTCAAGGTCCTGAGGTCCTGTCCTTCCTCTAACCTCTCCTTGAGCTGGTCCCTTTCTGCCTCGAGCTCCTTGTTCGCCCGACGGAGCGAACTTATCTCCCTCTCCCTCTGGGCAAGCAGCTCCTTGAGGGCCTTGCGTTCCCTCTGGAGCACCTCAAGCTGCCCTTTCAGCTCGTCCCTCTCCCTCCTGAGGGACTCCACCTCCCTTTCCAGGGACCCCACCCTCCTTTCCAACTCCTCCCTCTCTCCCATAAAGGCCGCCATACGCTCTAAGATCTCGGCTGCCGATGAGTCCTCCCAATCCAGGAGAAGGTCGGTAACCTCAGGTCTACCGTCCACCGCCAATGCGAAGAGGACCTTCCCCACCTCCCCCTCCGGGGCCTGGGAGAGCAGCTCCTCGACCTGGTCAGGGGAGGAATCCTGCACCTTCCGTATCCACGTCCTGTCCGCTTTGCTCAGGGCCTCCACGATCCTTTGGGCTGCCTCCTCATCCTCGTAGAAGGCGTCCACAAGGTCATCTATGAGATCTTCTTTGGGGACGGATTTCGTCCTCACTCCTTTGTATGCTATGCCGCAGGCGTTGCATAATTTTACTATCTCCTTTTTGTTTAAGGAGTCCTCCAAGATCCTGACCATAACATCGGGAGGCACGAGCTCGGCCATCCTTCGGGCGAGGGCGCTCATCTTTCACCTCCCAGCTTCTCCTTCAGCTTCCTCTCGACGAAAGGTGGGACGAAGTGGCTCACATCTCCCCCTAAGGAAGCCACCTCCTTCACGAGCGACGAGCGCAGGTAGATGTACTCCATGCTAGTCATGAGGAAGACGGTCTCTATTTCAGGGTTCAAAGTTCGGTTCGTGAGGGCCATCTCGAACTCGTACTCGAAGTCGGTCACCGCCCTCAGGCCCCGCACCACGGCACATGCTCCGGTCCTGCTGACCTTATCGGCCAGGAGGCCTTCCAACTTATCCACCGAGACCCTGTCCAACCCTCTCACGGCCTCCCTCACCATCTCCAACCTCTCCTCCAAGGAGAACAAGCTCTTCTTCTGTGGGTTCTCCGCTACGACAACTATGAGCCTGTCGAAGAGCTTGAGGGCCCTATGGACTATGTCTAAGTGACCGTAAGTGATGGGGTCAAACGTCCCCGGATAAAGTGCGAGCCTCATCCCTCCTCCAGAATATAAGTTTGGTATCCCCGTAAGTTCTCTCGTCCACGGCCTTCCAAGGCCCTATCCTCCTTGGAACCTGCTTCTTCCTAGGAAGCTCGGATACCACGACCCCTCCTTCGTCCACCCATCCCCCCTCTCCCAGCGCCCCGAGCACATCTTCTAAGACGTCCTCCCCGTACGGGGGGTCCACGAAGACCACGTCGAACCTCGCCCTCGCAGCTCCTCGGAGGAAACCGAGCACATCCTCCCCCCTCACCACGGCCCTTCCCTCCACGCCCAGAAGGGCCACGTTCTCCCTAATGGCCCTCAGCGCCCTCCTGTCCTTCTCCACGAACCATACCTCCCCCGCCCCCCTGCTGAGGGCCTCCAGGCCCACCCCTCCGGCCCCTGCGAAGAGGTCCAGGACCTTCGCCCCCCTGATGTCCTCGAGAAGCTCGAAGAGGGCCTTCTTGACGACCCCCTTGGTGGGACGCACCCTCCTTCCCGGCACCCGCATCCTCCTCCCCTTCGCCTCCCCTCCCAATATCCTCATCCCTTACCTCCAGAAACGGCCTTATCCTCTCCAATATCTTCGGCCCTATCCCCTTAACCTCTAAAAGCTCGTCGGCTGAACGGAACGGACCTTTCCTCCTCCTGTAGGATATTATCCTCCTTGCCAGCTCGGGCCCTATGTAGGGCAGGGCCTCGAGCTCCTCCTCCGTGGCGAAGTTCACATCCACCTTGGCGGGAGGGGGCCTGACGGCCTCCACCACCTCGAGCTTTGCCTGCCGACGTCCCTTCCTGTAGAGGGAGACCACAGAACCCACCAGGAAGGCCACAGCTAAGGCGAGGGCTACGATCTGTTCCCTCCTGTCCAGGAACATGGCCGTTCAGTCTAACCTTATCTCCGCCCAGATCCTCACCTCCCTGAGCTTCCTCGTGGTCCCGAGCATCCTGTCCTTCCTGTCCCCAACCTTTACCTTCGCACCTCCCGTGATCTTCCTGCTGAACCTGTAGCTCGCCTCCGGCGAGATCGACCAGGACGCCTCCTCCTTGCTCCGCACTTTGCCTACACTACGATAGGTATGCCTGTAGCTTGCCCTTAAGGATAGGTCCAGGCTGCTCTTAAGGTAAAAACTCTTCCAGGGAAGTATCCTTATGCGCCCCTTAGGCTCCAACCTGTACCTTCCCGAAAGCTCCAAGGCCTCCTCCCCCTCCTCGCTCGGCCTGCCGCTCCTTCTGTCCTCCTTCAGACGCTTCAGGTTGAGCCTCAAGGTCGTCTGCATCCCGTTCCTCCACCTTACGTTGAGGAGGGGACGGAAGAAGTGGCCACGGGACTCCGAAAGTTGACTTCCACCCGCCTCCCTCCGTGAGAGCTTGTGCTCGTATGAGAGGGAGAACCTCGTACTTCTCAGAGGCCCGAAGGTGGGGATTCCGTCCCACTGAAGGGAGATGGCCGGAGCGGTCCAGGTCCAGCTCCTTATGGTGTTGCTGGAGCTTTCCTCGGTCCTCCTTTCGAGCCCGTATTTCGGTTTCACGCTGATGCGGAGGGGAAACTTGAGGGTGGTGGAAAGCTCGAACTTATCGGAGGAGGACCGAGCTTCCCTCCTGGAGGCAGCCTCCACCCTGCCGAGACCCCGGGCCTCCCCTTCGAGCCCGAATTGGTACTTCAGGGAGGGCCTCCCCAGGACCCCCGGCAGGGACGACCTGAGGGAGCGGGAGAAAGTCCCCGAGACCCTCCCCAAGGTCCCCGCCAGCCTCGGCGAGAAGGGACGGAGGAGGGCCGGCAGGTCCAACCCCCAGTGTCCGGAGAACCTCCTCTCCCTGGATATGTCCCTTCCTCCCTCCTTCCTGTACCTGGGGTCGGACTTCTCGGAGTACGAGATCTCACAATCGTACCTCTGGGAGAACCACTTCAGGAGCTTAGGGTTCCATCTTACGGAGACCCTCTGGGAGCGTTCCACCTCGGCCCTGACCTCCTCCCTCAGGTCCCACCTCCTGCCGAACTTGTAGCTCAACTCCAAATGTTCCAGAGGACGAAGGCCGGTCCGGTAGTCCTCCCGAAGTTCGTATATCACCCTGCGCGTGGTATCCTTGACCGAGGAGGCCAGGTACTCCTGCTCCTGCCTCCTCATCCTCACCTCGGCCGAGACCCTGTTCGGGAGGTAGTAGATGGATGTCCCCAACCCCAACCACTTCAAGGGCTGGAACCCCCTGCGCTCGGGGACGATCTCATATCTGAGGGAGCCATCGTAGGAAAGCCTCCTGTCCAAAGGCCTTCGAGGCGAGCGGGCCTTGGATGAGGAATAGGAGCCCCTCAGATGCAACTTCCCCAAGGTGAGGGCAAGGAGCTTCGGAGCCTTCTCGGGTTTCATCTGGAAGGAGAAGTTCAAGCTCCTTCCACGTTCGTAGCTCCTCTCCCTCATGCGCCCTTCCTTCGGAAGCACTATATCCGAACCAGGTTGAAACTTGGGAAGGCGGGTCCTCTCCCTCAGGGTTACGCCCACGGGAAGGGATATCCCCCAGGATTCGGGAAGCAACCTCCCCAACCTCAGGTCCCCCCTGAGGGTGTACGATCGATCCGTGCATCCTCCGGGCCTGTGCTCTCCGAAGCTTACGAAGTTCTCCCCTCGGCCCGTGTAGTTCCCCTGCACCCTCAGAACTTCCCCCAGCCCGGCTTGGAGGGAGGCCCTCAGGGCCGTCCCAGGTTCCTTTCGCACGTCGTCCAAGCACAGTTCATCGTACCAGACCTCCCCCGAAAAGGGGTCGTCTCCGAAGTTATAAACTCCCAAGCTCAACCACTTCACCGAGGAAAGGGACGGGGTCCCCTTCACCCCCAAGTTTCCCTGGAAGGAAACCTCGAGGGAATCCTGTATGGCCCTGTACTTCAACTGGGTCAAGGTCTCTAAGGGAACCCTCAGTTCCCTCCAGCCCGGGGAGATGGTGAGCCTGGCCTCGTAGTAATTTGAGGAGTCTGCGCCGAAGCGGACGAAGGCCACCAAGGAATCCTCCTGGACCCCATCCCCGCCGTACACCCATAGCTTGAGGGTCCTGTAACCTGTGTAGTCCTCCGCCGCCCCCGAAACCCTGTATACCCCCATCCTCCCTCCTGGGGGAAGCTCGTCGAACTTGAGCACGAGGGATTGCTCCCTCTTGGGGACCCCCGTAAGTTGATCTATCTCGATCGGAAGTCCCGGCGGGGAGCGATAGTCCTCGTTCTCGTCGGTGTTCTTTACCGAGATCCTCATCTCCCCCTCTCCGGGGAGCCTCAGCCACCTGCTGCCCACGACCTCCATCTGGGCTATCCGGACCTTCACGGGCTCCGTGAGGCCGTCCACCCACACCCTTGCGAACTCGATCCTCGTGGAGTCCGGCTTCCCCACCCTCCGGGCCGCCTTCCATAGCGGCACCCTCAGAAGCCTCCATCCGTTGTGCTCGGTGCCCTCGACCTCGTATTCGTCCTTCGAAAGATCTATAGCGTAGGAATAATAATCGTTCCACTCGTCTAAGTACCCGTTCCTGTTTATGTCCTCCGTGTCGGGCTGGCCCTTCCTGTCCGGGCCGTTGCCCTCGGTGCCGTTTATGTGGGAGTAATCCCTCGGCCTCCTCTCGCTGTACCTCCAATCGTCGCCGCTGGGGTCCTCGGGGTCCCTCTCCGGATAGAGCTGCCTGAACCTATCCACCTTCTCCGCCCTGGACATCCCCGAGGGGTCCACCCCTGCTCGCCTCAGGTAGAAGTCCAACTCCTCCTCGTCGTCCATCCCGTCCAGGCCCACGTCCTCCTCGGGCTGGAGCACCCCGTCCCTTATCCCGTTTATGAGCCTGTCCTCGGTGTCCAGCCTCCCGTTGGGGATGGCGTCCTCGCTTATGGCCCCGAGGTCCACGTGGAGCACCCCCTCCTCCCCCTTCACCCATATCTCCAAGAACTCCCTCCTCGAAAGGTCGTATCCTCCCCCCGGGAACGCCCTCATCACGCCTCCCCAGGAGGAAGGCTCACCTCTCCTGGGGGCGAAGTCCAGTACCAGCACGTCCGTCCTGTCCTGGGTCGGGGCGACCTTCCTGTTGGGCCATATCTCGGTTATCGGTACCCGTCCGTAAGGGTTGTACCATATGAGCCTACCCCTCTCGTCCTCATCCTTCCCCACAGGAGGGCTCGCAAGGGTCCATATCCTTCTACCTACGCCCAAGGAGGTGAACTCCCTCACCCCCTCGAAGTCGTCTATGTATCCCACCCCCTTCGTGTTGGGGTTCGGAAAGCTTCTGGCCATCTCGGCGGAAAGTTCCAACTTGGGCCTGAACCTTCCGAGGGACCACCCCGACTCCCACCTCACGTTGGTGTTCAGGTCCAAGAGGAGGTTGCGGGAGGGCTCCGCCCCGACCTTCACCCTCCTGTCGGGGGTCCTCTCCCCCTTATATAGCAGGCTCATCCCCAGAAGTCCCCGCTCCCCCCAGAACCTGTACTCCCCCCTGAGGCCCAGGAGGTGCTTCTGCCTTCCGAAGGCCCCGAAGATGTCAGCCGTCTGGTACTTCACCTCCACCTCGGAGGAGGGGCTCGAGGCCTCGTCCGCTGCGGCTCCTATGAGGGTAAGTTCCCCCGTGTAGTAGTTTATCTCGTAGTCCACCCCCTTCTTCAGGGACCTGCCGTTCAACCGCACCACCTCCGTCCCCTCCAATATGTTCGGTCCTAAGTTGAACTTTGTCCTACGGTTCTGATAGGAGACCTCCAAGAAGTACTTGCTCGCCTCCATGCGGGTCCTTCGGTCCTTAGAGTCGTAGAGCTGAGGGAGTCGCTCGGCTATCATATTGGAATCCGAATCGAAGGGCCTGAGGTCTGGAAATATCAGCTCCCCACGCTCGAAATCTATGTACTCCGGGTCGACGAGTCCGTCAGGCGGGGTGTCGAGTCCTCCCTCCCCGTGCCTGTCTATGCCCAGTAGCTGGACGTAGGGCACGCCGCCCTCCGCCTCCTGAGGTTGTCCTCCCGGGACCTCCTTCAATATCCTAAGTTCGAACCCGTCAGGGTCTATCCCCTTCGACCCTAAGTAATAGACGTTCCTCCATGTGTAGTTCCAAGTGGGATAGTCGGGACGGGGGTTCCTGGGCTTTATGAGCTTGAGGCGAAGCACTTCCCCCGAATCGTCCCCTATCCGTTCCCCCCCGGCGGTCCTGAAAGCGACGGCCAGCACCTGTCCCTCCTCGACCCTCCGCTTCAGCACTATGTATCCTAAGGCCCTCTCTACGAAATACTCCGTCGGGTCCAAGGGGTGAAAATATCCCTTCTCCCCGTACCCTGGCCTCGTGGAATCGGGATTTTCCGGGTCGTAGAAGGCCCACCCCATCCTGTCCATCTCGTTGTTCATGGGGTTCCCATCGTCGAGGTAGACAGTGATGGCCACTACAGAATCCGCAGGATCGTATTCTACGATGTTTCCGGGCCTACGCAACTTCTGCCACCTCTCCCTGTACCTGTCGTCCAGGAAGAAGTAGAAGTTCTCCTCGTACTCGTAGTCCCTGATCCTCAACTTCTCCTTCTCCGCCATCCCTTTGAAGGTCCTGGTGGCGGCCGTCCCCTTCTCCTGGCTCGCTATAAGCGTGAAGTCCACAGGCCCCAGCTTCCCCTGGGTCCTTATCCCGAAGAGCCCCTTGTGTTGGGTGCTCACCCCCGCAAAGTAGGTACCCGGAAGGGAAAGGGATGTGTTCCCCGCCTCTATCCTCTGAATTATCCCGTCCTCGTCCCCGTCGTACCAGAGCTTGAGGGTGTTCTCCCATTCGGTGGTGCGCTCGCTGTCCCTGTCCATCCTTATGTGTATCCTCTCCCCCACCGTCCCTTCCACGGTGAACCTGTACTTCTGCTCCATGGTGAGGCTCGGAAACTTAGAGGCCCTGCCCGCCACTGTGGAGACCTCCCCCTCAGTCCACTCGCTCCTGCCCCCCAAGGATATCTTCTGCATCCCGGTTACTGATATCCTGCTCCCTCGCCCGAGGAACCTCTCCATCACCTTGGGGAACTTGACAGGAAGTTCTATCTCAAGATCCCTCTTCCTCTTGGAAGGATTATCCTTGGGAACTTGGCCCTCGTGGGCGTACCATCCCCTGCGCAACAGATCGTGGAGCTGGGCCTCGAGGTATTCCTCCAGGTCCACCTCCACGGCCGGCGAAAGCTTCCCCTCGGACAGGCGCACGACCCTCCTTCCGAAGTCCGGAAGTACCTTAAGTTCATGGAACTTATCCTTCCTCAGGAGGGAAAGGATGGAGGAGGACACGAGCTTCTTAAGCCCCTCGGAGTCCTTCCGTGCGAGGCCGAAGAAAGCTTCCCCGTTTGAGGAAAGGGGGAAGCCCATGACCAAAAGGGCGAGTCCTATCCTGCAGGTCCGCATCGTCTCACCCCGTAAACAACTGGTTCAACCTCGCCCTGAGCCTCGTAGGGGTCAGCCCCACGTCCAACACCCCCCCGGAGGCCAGGGATATCGCCTGGGTCTCCTCGGAAACCACCACGACCACGGCGTCAGAGACCTCCGAAAGCCCCAAGGCCGCCCTGTGCCTCGTCCCCAACGAGGGGTCTATGTTCGGGTTCTCCGAGAGGGGCAGTATACATTTGGCTGCTTCGACCATCATGTCCTGTATCACCACAGCTCCGTCGTGGAGGGGGGAACGTGGGGTAAATATGGACACCAGGAGGGGAGCGGAGACCTCGGCCCTCAGAGGAATCCCCGTCTCTATCACGGGTGCCAGTCCCGTGTTCCTGGCCAGGACGATGAGCGCTCCGTATCCCCTCTCGGAAAGAGTGCTCGCTGCCTTCACCACCTCGTCCAGGACCCTCACCTGGCCTCCCCTGTAGAACATCCTGACGAGGCGGTTCTGACCTAAGTGTAGCAGGACCCTCCTAAGTTCGGGCTGGAAGAGGATCACGAACGCTATCACCCAAACGGTCTGGACCTTGGCCACGAGCCATGAGAGGGCCTCCATCCTCACCAACTGGGCCACCCCGGAGGCCAGAAGCAGGAACAGAAGTCCTACCAACATCTGGGCGGCATACGTGCCCCTTATTATTGTGAAGAGGTAGTAGAATATGAAGGCCACCAAAGCTATATCCAAGATGTCCAACAACCCGACGGATACGAACCCCAAGCGGAAGAGTTCCATCTGGCCCTCCTAAAGCCATCCCGTAAGTTCGGCCAACAACCTCGTGTATTCCACAAAGTTAGGCCAAGATACGTCCGGAGGGACCCCGAGGTTCACCCGAGGGGTCTTTATAGGTTCCGGCTCTATTCCCAGAACCTCTAAAAGCACCTCGTAGTAATCCCTATCCAGAAGGCCCTGGTTGCGCCAGGCCGCCAGGGTGGACTCTTTAGCAGGGGGACCTTATCCGGCTTGCCGAACGTCAAAGCTTCCTTGAACCTCTCCCTCGGCATCATCCTTCGACCTCCTCAAAGGTCGACCTGTCCCAGAACCTCCTGCACCCCTCCCCGACGGAAGGAGGCTCCGCCGGGGAGTCGCCCACCTGTATGAGATGTCCGAGCTTGTCCCTCTTAGTCTCAAGATAGCGCACATTGTAGGGGTTCGGGGGAACCTCTATGGGCACCCTCTCCACTATCTCGAGCCCGTAGCCTTCGAGCCCGACCCTCTTTGCGGGATTGTTCGTTATGAGCCTTATCTTCCTCACCCCGAGGTCGGCCAATATCTGCGCTCCTATCCCGTAGTCCCTCAGGTCCGGAGGAAAGCCCAGTAACCTGTTGGCCTCCACCGTATCGTAACCCTCCTCTTGGAGCTTGTAAGCCTTTATCTTGTTAGGGAGCCCTATCCCCCTCCCCTCCTGCCTCATGTAGAGGAACACCCCCCTTCCCTCCCCCTCTATCATGCACAGGGCCCTCTCCAACTGGTCCCCGCAGTCGCACCTTTTAGAGTGGAAGACGTCCCCCGTGAGGCACTCCGAATGCACCCGTACGAGCACCGGCCTCCCGTCGGCTATGTCCCCCTTCACTAAGGCTAAGTGGTGGTGTTCGTCCACATCGCTCTCGTAGAGGTGAAGCCTGAAGTGGCCGTACCTCGTGGGGAAGTCCACCTCCACCACCCTGTGCACCAGCTTCTCCTTCTTCCACCTATAAGCTATCAGGTCCCTTATGGTTATTATCTTAAGCCCGAACCGACGGGCTATCTTCCTCAGCCTCGGGAGGCGGGCCATGGTCCCGTCCTCGTCCATTATCTCGCACAGGACCCCTGCCGGGAAGAGGCCAGCGAGCCTGGCCAGGTCCACGGCCGCCTCGGTGTGCCCGGCCCTCCTCAGCACCCCCCCCGCCCTGGCCTTCAGGGGGAACACATGTCCCGGCCGGGCGAAGTCCTCGGGTTTCGCATCCGGGCTTGCGAACTTCTTTATGGTTATCGCCCTATCGTAGGCCGATATCCCGGTCGTGGTACCCTCCCTCGCATCTATGCTCACGGTGAAGGGGGTTCCCATGAGGGCGGTGTTCCTCTCGACCATCATATCGAGCCCAAGTTTCTCGATATGCTCCGGAGGGGCCGCCACGCATATGAGCCCCCTTCCGTGTTTGGCCATGAAGTTCACCGCCTCAGGGGTGACCTTCTCGGCCGCCATTATGAAGTCCCCCTCGTTCTCCCTGTCCTCGTCGTCCACGACGATCACCATCTTGCCCTTTCGGAAGTCCTCTATCGCCTCCTCTATACTGGCGAACATACCACCATCCTCCCTTTACTTACCTCCTCCCTCCACGGGTGCCCCGTGGAAGGGCAAAGCGGACTCCGGAGCTCCCTTGCGCTCCAACTCCTTCTGGATAGCGCTGCGCCTTTCCGGGCTCATCTTGGGCGAGATGGTAGCGTGTAGGACGCAGCTCAACATAAATGCGGTGGCCAACACCACGGTGGCCTTGGTGAGGAAGGTCACGGTCCCCCTCACCCCCAACATCGTCCCCATGCTCCCCCCCCCGAACGCACCTGCGAGCCCTCCTCCCCTCCCGGACTGGAGGAGGATGACTATGACGAGGAGGGCAGCTATGAGGACGTGAAGGAAGGTCAACAACGCATGCATGGTCCCACCTCCTTTACATCGCCGCCCGAACTATTCGGGCGAAGGAGTCGGCCTCCAACGATGCCCCGCCGACCAGACCTCCGTCCACGTCGGGTTGAAGGAATATCTCCCTGGCGTTTTCGGGCTTTATGCTGCCCCCGTACTGGATGCGCACGGAGTCCGCCGCCTCCTCCCCGAAGAGCTGCCTTATCCTGGCCCTGATGAAGGCCTGAACTTCCTGGGCCTGCTCCGGCTCGGCCGTAAGGCCCGTACCTATGGCCCAGACGGGCTCGTAAGCTATGACCATCCCGGCCACCTGCTCAGGGGAGAGGCCCCTGAGCCCTTCGGTCACCTGTCTATCTACCACTTCTTGAGTTATCCCCTTCTGCCTTTGTTCTAAGGTCTCCCCTACGCACATAATAGGAACCAGGCCGGCCTCGAGGGCGGCCCTCACCTTGCGGTTCACCCATTCGTCGGTCTCGCCGAAGTAAGTGCGCCTTTCGGAATGTCCCACGATGACGTACCTGCACCCGACGGAAAGCAGCATCCCTGCGGATATCTCTCCGGTGTACGCCCCTTGGGGTTCCCAATACATATCCTGAGCCCCCAAGTTTATGTTGCTCCCCCTGAGGACCCGGGAGACTTCCGAAAGGCTCGTGAACGGGGGACAGACCCCTATCTCGACGTCCCCGATTTCCGCCACCAGGGGCTTAAGCTCCTCCACAAGCTCCACCGACTCCTCAACCGTCTTGTGCATCTTCCAGTTACCCACCACTATAGGCTTCCTCATCTCTCCTCCTCTTAGGTCTTGACATCCAAGCCGAAATTTCTTAATTTTATAGTCCAGGTGGCCCATTCGTCTAGGGGTCTAGGACGCTGGCCTCTCACGCCAGAAGCAGGGGTTCGAGTCCCCTATGGGCCACCAATTTATTTTTCGTAACTCACTCCGAGCTTTATGCTCTCCTCCGGATGCTCATCTATGAACCGGTACGCCTCAGCAGCCTCCTCTATCGGCACCACGGGCCTCAACATCCCTTGGACGCTCAACTTCCCCGACCTGAAAAGCTCTAAGACCGTCTCCTCCACCCTCCTCCTGTCCCACCTCGGATGGTCCCTGTAAGGTTCGCTCTCCACCCTCGCGCCCGAGACCATGACCTGCCGGTTGAAGTGCCACTCCTCCCCGAGGCGGAGCCCCCTGGCCTCGCCCGAATAGAAGCTCACAGGGACTATCGTCCCCCCGTAGGCCGTGGCCCTTATGGCCTGGTGGAGGGCCACGTAAGCCCCGCTTGTCTCTATGGCCAGGTCCACGCCCTTCCAACCCGTACTCCTCCTGATGACGAGCCCCGGGTCCTCCCGGGTCGGGTCCACCGCCACGTCGGCGCCGTACTTTAGGGCCAGCTCCCTCCTCAGAGGGATGGGCTCGACCACGGCCACGAACGCCGCTCCGGAGAGCTTCGCCATCTGGACGGCCATAAGTCCGATGGCTCCGGCGCCGAAGACCGCCACCCTGTCCCCGAGGCGCAGGTTCCCCTCCCTCACGCCCATGAGCGCCACCATGGCGGGGTCCACGCAGACCAGGGCCTCGTCCGACACATCGGGTGGAGCCTTACGGACTGCACCTGCTTCCACCGTATGTGTCTCCCTTATGGGAAGATGTCCGAAGACCCTGTCCCCGACCTTGAGCCCCTCCACACCCTCCCCCACCTCCGTCACGACCCCTACAGTCATGTTCCCCAAAGGCATAGGGAAGTCAGCGGTCCATCCCCTCCCCTCCCCCTTGGGGAAGAAGAGGCCCAGCTCCGGGTCGTACTCCTTATGGCTCACGGGGGATATGCCCCGGTACAGGAGGAGCGTGGTACCGTGCTTCTCGGCGGAAAAGACGCTCCTTATCCGCACCTGTCCGGGCATCAGCGGAGGCTCCCTATATTCCCTCAGCACCGGCTTCTTCGGAGCTACGGCCACAAGTTCCTTCGGCATAGCTACTCCTTTCTACGTCGTTAGTCGTTCCCTCAATATCCTCACGATCCTCTCCGCAGCCTTCCCGTCCCAGAACTTCGGAAGGGTGCCCGTCCTCACCCCGCCCTCCAGGACCTCTCGGACGGCCCGAACTATATCCTCGGACCTGTTTCCCACGAGCTTGTTCGTGCCCTGCGATATGGTCGCAGGCCTTTCGGTGTTGTACCTCAAGGTGAGGCAGGGGACCTTCAAGATCGTGGTCTCCTCCTGTATCCCCCCGGAGTCCGTGAGCACTACCCTCGCTTCCTGCATGAGCCCAAGGAATTCTAAGTAGCCCAAAGGCTCTGTGAGCACCATCCTCGGAAGGCCGGAAAGCTTCGGCCAGAGCCCGAACTCCTCCAACCTCTTCCTCGTCCTCGGATGGACGGGGAACACGACAGGGAGCATCTCCTGGACCTGTACCAGCGCTTCCACTATCCCCGAGAGCACGTCCCCTTCGTCCACGTTCGAAGGTCTGTGCAAGGTCAAAAGCACATATCCACCGGGCTTCAGTCCGAACCTCTCCAGCACGTTCAACGCCCTGGCCTTATCCCTGTGGCGCAGGAGGGTGTCTATCATAACATCCCCTACCAAGAATATCTTCTCCTGCGGGACCCCCTCCCTGAGGAGGTTCTCGTTCCCGCTCTCCTCGGTCGTAAAGAGGAAATCCGATATGTGGTCCGTGAGGGTCCTGTTTATCTCCTCGGGCATGGTCCTATCGAAGCTCCTCAGTCCCGCCTCGACATGTGCCACTGGAATAGACATCTTCGCCGCCACGAGGGCCCCCGCAAGGGTGGAGTTCACATCCCCCACGACGAGCACGCAGTCTGGCTCGAGTTCCTCCAGGAGCGGCTCCAGGGCGAGCATAACGTGGGCAGTCTGATATGTATGGCTTCCGGAGCCCACCCCCAAGTTGTAGTCGGGTTCTGGGATCCCGAGCTGACGGAAGAATACCTCGGACATATTTTCGTCGTAGTGCTGGCCCGTATGTACTAGCACTGGCTGGAAGGCCCCATCCTTGGCCATCTCCTCCATGATGGGGGCTATCTTCATCATGTTCGGCCTCGTGCCGACTATGTTCACTATCCTTATCACACGGACCTCCCGTGATCAAGGACCGTATCCCTCAGGATGCCCCCTGTGCCACTCCCACGCACTTCGGATTATCTCCTTAAGCTCGGGGAATTCCGGCTCCCATCCGAGCTCCCTCGCAGCCCTCCTCGAGGAGGCCACCAGCACGGCAGGGTCGCCCGGACGCCTCGGGGCCGGCCTGTAAGGTACCTTCTTCCCCGTCACCTCCTCGGCGGTCTCTATGACCTCTAACACCGTAAACCCTTCCCCGTTGCCCAAGTTGTACTTCCCGTCGGGGAAGCTGTCCAACTTCTCGAGACCCAATATGTGGGCCCTGGCCAGATCTAGCACGTGTATGTAATCCCTCACCGGGGTCCCATCCTTGGTGGGGTAATCGGTGCCGTACACCTCCACATGTTCCCTCTTTCCCAGGGCTACCTGAAGCACTACGGGTACGAGGTGGGTCTCAGGGCGATGGTCCTCCCCGAGACGCTTCGATGCTCCTGCTGCGTTGAAGTATCGGAAGGACATAAACTTAAGTCCATAAGCTTTATGGTACCAATCCAATATCTTCTCGAACATAAGCTTGGACTCTCCATATGCGTTTATGGGCTCCTGCGGATGCTCCTCGTCTATAGGGGTATACTTGGGTTCCCCGAACGTGGCCGCCGTAGAGGAGAATATGAACCTATCGCAACCGTGGGCCCTCATGGCCTCCAGAAGCACGAGGCCCTTGGAGACGTTTGTAAGGAAGTACTTGTGGGGATTGGTCATAGAGTCAGCAACTTGGGCCTCAGCGGCGAAGTGGAGCACGGCATCTATCTTATGCTCCCCGAATATCCCCTCCAGAAGTTCCCCGTCCCCGAAGTCCCCCTCGTAGAACTCCGCCCCGGGGAGCACTGCCTCCCTGTGCCCCTGCTTCAGGTTGTCCACCACCACGACCTCGTATCCTCCCTCCAGGAGCTGCTCCACGACTACGCTCCCTATGTAACCCGCTCCTCCTGTGACCAGTACCTTCATCTTCCCCCCATGAGCCTTGCGAGCACTTGGGACACTATCCTGTGATCAGGTCGTCCTCGGGCTCCGAAGCCCTGCGGTCGGGAGAGCCTGCGGTGCATCCCCTGCGTGAGAGTGGGTTCCTTCCCTTTATACCCAGCTTCTCCCTCACCTGCATGAGCTTCTGCACCTGCTCGTCCGATAGAACGTTTATCCTGCCCAACTGCATGGCTACCAAGGTTATCTGAGCGAAATGTTCGATGGTCTCCATCCTATGGTAGGCCGTTATTACATCGGGACCTACGGTCAAGGCTCCGTGGTTGGCCAAGAGGAAGGCATCGTAATCCTGGATGTACTTCTTAATGGACTCTGGCACCTCCTCCGTGGAGGGGGTGCCGTATTCCGCCACCGGTACCGCTCCCACCGTGAGCACGACCTCGGGAAGGACGCACTGGGCCAGGGGAATGCCCGCCACCGCGAACCCCGTGGCCACA
>QNCW01000022.1 GCA_003645885.1 Candidatus Latescibacterota bacterium
AGGCCCCGAAAGGGGCCTTTTTCTTTGGTCTTGACAAGGGTTAAAAGTTGGTGTAGATTATGGATCGTTCACTATACTATACGATATATGTGTTATATCGTTCACTATACAGAACGATATTGATGGAAAAGCTCAGGTACGTACTGTCCGAATGGTTCGAAGGGGAACTTCCTGAACTGGTCCCCAGGGAACTGCCCCTGGGATGGCGGAATACCGGCCTCATAGTCACCTTAGCAGGGGTGCGGCGTGGTGGAAAGACCTACCTTCTCTATCAGATGATAGGACATCTGAGGGAGGAGGAACCCAGGGAGAACATCATCTACGTGAACTTCGAGGACGATAGGCTATATCCCATAGAGGGCAACGAAGTGTCGGAGCTGTTGGACACTTTCCTCCGCAACTTCTCCTACGAGGCCAACAGACCACTTTATTTGTTCCTGGACGAGGTACAGAACATTCCCAACTGGGAGGCCACCGTCCGGAGGCTCCACGACAGGAACAGGAACTTGAGGATGTTCCTCACGGGCTCGAGCTCTAAGCTCCTCTCGTCCGAGATAGCCAGCTCGCTCAGGGGAAGGACACTCTCACACATCGTGTATCCCCTCAGCTTCAAGGAATTCCTCAGGTTCAAGGGCTTCGAACTGGGGGAAGTAGACGGGCTCCCATACAGCCCCCGAAGGAACGAACTTATAAGGCTCTTCAACGAATACTTGGAGTTCGGCGGGTTCCCACAGGTGGTCCTCGAGGAGCAGAAAGCAGAGATCCTACGGGAATACTACAGGGCCATCTTCTACAGGGACATAGTTGAAAGGTACGAGGTACGCAACGTCCGCCTCTTCGAGAACTTTCTGAAGCTCTTGGTGCAGAACATGGGCGACCGCTTCAGCTACGGTAAGGTCCAAAGGTTTCTGCGCTCCATAGGGTTCCCTGTCAGCAAGAACACCCTCATGGAATACATGGGCATGGCCAAGTCGGCCTTCATGTGCGACGAGGTCCCGATCTTCTCACGTTCGGTAAAGGACCAGATGCAGTATCCCAGGAAGGTCTACATAATAGACAACGGCCTGAGGAACGCCGTGTGCTTCAGATCTTCCCGGGACATCGGGAAGCTTCTGGAGAACGTCGTGTTCTGGGAATTGAGGAGGCGTTCGAAGGAGGTCTACTACTGGACGAGCAGGAACGGATACGAGGTGGACTTCGTGGTGTGGAGCGGTGGCAGGGTAGAAGCCCTGTACCAGGTGTGCTACGAACTCCACGATGAAAGGACACGAAAAAGGGAGATGAGGGCTTCGGTGAGGGCCATGGAGGAGTTCGGGCTGGGAGAGGCCACGGTGCTTACGTACGACCAGTTCGGAGGTGAGGAGGTGGGAGGAAGGCGCATAAGGTTCCTCCCGGTCTGGTTCTGGTCGTTGAGCGAGGCCCCGCAAGGGGCGTCTTGACAAGCCTCCGCAAGTGTGGTAGATTACAGATGGAGATGGATTCCTACATAAGGGAGGTATCCTCGAAGATAAGGGAGGTCGCCGGGGACGTGGTCCTGGCCGGGTACATCTTCGGCTCAACTTTGAAGGGCCACGGCTTCAAGGAGGACCTGGACATAGGGCTTTTGGTCAGGGAAGAAGCCCTCAAGGAGGGCGTGTTGAAGCTTGGGAACAGGATATATATGGGCCTCAGGAAGGCTTTGGGGAGGGACGACATAGACGTCGTGATCCTCAACGATGCCCCTCTGCTTCTGAGGTACGCCGTCGTAAAGGAGGGGGTCTTAGTGTACGAAGGGGACAGGAACGAGAGGATAGAGTTTGAAGTGAGGGCTATGTTGGAGTACTTCGACTTCCAACACATAAGGAGGATCTTCTGGGAGGATACCCTGAAGAGGCTCAGGGATGGAAGGTTTGCAAAATAGCATAATCCAGGAATTGATAGGCCTTGTAAAGGCCGAACTCGCCCTCTTAAGGAAGAAGCAGGCAGCGTCCGCCGACGAGTACCTAAGGGACTGGGAACTCCAGCACATAGTCGAGCGCGCCTTCCAGAACGCCATCCAGGCCTGTATAGATATGGGTGCCAGGGTCATATCCGTCATGTCCTTCAGGAAGGCCGAAAGCTACCACGACGTAATCGACGTGCTCTGGGAGGGGGGCGTCATATCGGGGGACCTGAGGGAAAGGATGCACGAGATGGTCGGGCTCGGGAACGCCTTGGTGCACGAGTACGGGGTGATAAGGCCCCGTGAAGTGTACAGGAACCTTCAGGAGAGCTTAGGGACCTTGGAGGAGTTCGCAGGGAGGATGGCCGATCTCATCTCGGGAAGGGAGGTATGAGGCACTGGGTCTCAGGTCTTGTGGCCCTCGGGCTCGGGGCGTTTTTGACTGCGAGCTTCCTCTCGTGGAGCCCGGGGGACCTGGGGCTTCCCCCCGGCCAGGTCAGGAACTGGGGAGGGGTGTTAGGGGCGAGGCTTGCGGGCTTAGGCTACGGTCTTTTGGGCTACGGGATATGGCTGGTGCCTGTCCTGGCCTTCGCCTGGGGATGGAGGCTCCTCAGGGGCCTCCCCTTAAGGGGGACGATGCTCAGGTCAGCAGGATGGCTTGCGGTCGTGGTGATGCTAGACGCCCTGGTGGCGAGGGCATCCCCCGGTCTGGGCGGTAAGGTGGGCAAGGTCCTAAGTTCCAGGGTGCTCCTGCCCTACCTCGGCAGGGCAGGTTCGGTCTTAGTGCCCTCGGTGCTCCTGGTGGCCCTACTGCCGGTTCTAGTGAAGTTGCCCAAGCTCAGGCGTCCTCAGAAGAGGAGACCTCCCAGAAGGCCCTCCCCGAGGCCCCCCGAGGAGGAGGAACCTTCCGAGGAGAAATCGTCCGAGGAGGGCCCCGAAGGGGAATATCGTCCCCCTCCCATCTCCCTCCTCTCCCCTCCCAAAAGCGGCGGGAGACCTGACGCCAAGGCGCTCAAGGAGGGGGCGGAGAGGATAGAGAGGCTGCTTTCCGACTTCGGGGTGGAGGGAAAGGTGGTGAGGGCTCATCCCGGTCCTGTGGTCACGCTCTACGAGGTCGAGCCCGGGCCGGGGGTGAAGGTGAGCAGGATCTCCGCCCTCGCAGATGACTTGGCCAGAGGTATGAAGGCCAAAAGGATAAGGGTTCAGGCTCCCATACCGGGTGCGGGGACGGTGGGGATAGAGGTTCCGAACCCTAAGCCCTCGGTGGTGTACTTCAGGGAGGTGGCGGAGTCGGAGGTGTTCAGCGGATCTCCTTCGCCGCTCACCTTGGGGCTCGGTGTGGACATATCCGGGAGGCCCTTCTGCGCGGACCTGGCGGGGATGCCCCACCTCCTGATAGCTGGGGCAACTGGGTCGGGGAAGTCTACGTGTCTCAACACCATAATAGCGAGCATCCTCTTCAAGGCCGGGCCGAAGGAGGTCCGGTTTTTGATGATAGACCCCAAGATGTTGGAACTTTCCCCGTACAACGATATCCCCCATCTCCTCTCCCCTGTCGTGACCCAGCCGAGGAAGGCCGCGGCAGCCCTGAGGTGGGCGGTGGACGAGATGGAGAGGAGGTACAAGGTCCTGGCGGAACACACTGTGAGGAACATAGCGGACTTCAACAGGAAGTCCGGAGAGCCCATGCCCTACATAGTCGTGCTCGTGGACGAGCTTGCGGACCTTATGCTGGTGCTCGGTCCAGAGATCGAGGACTCCTTGGCCAGGCTCGCGCAGATGGCCAGGGCGGTAGGGATACACCTTGTGGTGGCGACGCAGAGGCCGAGCGTGGACGTGATAACAGGGGTTATAAAGGCTAATTTTCCTTCCCGCATAGCATTCCAGGTAGCATCTAAAGTTGATTCAAGAACTGTCTTAGATAGACATGGGGCCGAAAAACTTCTTGGAAGGGGAGATATGCTCTTCCTTCCCCCAGGCTCCGCCGAGCCCATAAGGCTCCACGGGGCGTACATATCGGACGAGGAGGTGGAAAGGCTCGTGGGGTGGGTCAGGAGGCAGGGGCCGAGGGAGGGGGAGGTGGAGTTCCCGGAGGAGGAGAGGGAGGTAGGGGATTGGGACCCCCTGTTCGAGAAGGCGGCAAGGCTCGTGATACTCCAGGGCCAGGCGTCCACTTCCATGCTCCAGAGGAGGTTGAAGATAGGGTATGCGAGGGCAGGAAGGCTCATGGACCAGCTGGAGGCCGCAGGGGTGGTGGGACCTCCGGTGGACGGAGGGAGGACGAGGGAGGTGCTCGTGGGGGAGGAGTTCTTAGAGGGCCTCGGGAGGGGGGATGAGGGAGGTTGAGGCGGAAAGGATAGCACAGGCCGTGGCCGAGCTGTGCGTCAGGGTGAACTACCGCCTGGGGGAGGACGTGCTGAGAGCCCTGAAGGACGCCCTGGGGAGGGAACATTCCGAACTTGGAAGGTGGGCCTTGGAACAGGTGCTCGAGAACGCAAGGATAGCCCGGGAGGGGAAGTTCCCCCTGTGTCAGGACACAGGGGTGGCGGTGGTGTTCGTGAGGATGGGGCAGGAGGTCAGGATAGTCGGGGGGAGCCTGGAGGAGGCGATACAGGAGGGGGTGAGGAGGGGGTACAGGGAGGGGTACCTCAGGAAGTCCGTGGTGAGGGACCCTCTGAGGAGAAAGAACACGGGAGACAACACCCCAGCCGTGGTCCACTACAGGGTGGTCCCGGGGGAAGAGCTGGAGATAGCCCTCATGGCGAAAGGCGCAGGGAGCGAGAACATGAGCGGTCTGGCCATGCTCACACCTGCGGATGGGAGGGATGGGGTGAGGAGGTTCGTGGTGGAGCAGGTGAGGAGGGCGGGGGGGAAGCCCTGCCCTCCCGTGATAGTCGGGGTTGGGATAGGGGGGAACTTCGAGCTGTGTGCCCTGCTGGCCAAGGAGGCGCTCTTAAGGCCCGTGGGCGAGAGGAACCCCGATCCCTTCTATGCCCGGATGGAGGAGGAGCTCCTTTCTGAGATAAACTCCCTCGGGATAGGTCCTCAGGGCTTCGGCGGGAGGGTCACGGCCTTGGACGTGCACGTGGAGGCAGCGCCCTGCCACATAGCTTCGCTTCCTGTGGCTGTGAACATCCAGTGCCATTCCGCAAGGCACGCTAAGATAAAAATTTAGAAAAGGGGGGGACATGTTCAGGGGATGCTACACGGCCCTCATAACACCGTTTAAGGACGATGGTTCGGTGGACTACGAGGGGATAGAGAGGCTGGTGGAGTTCCAGATATCCCAGGGCGCCTCCGGGGTGCTTTCGGTGGGCACGACGGGGGAGAGCCCCACGCTCTCCTGGCAGGAGCACGACTCGGTGACAGAGAAGGTCTGCGAGGTTGCTGGGAAGAGGTGCACCGTGATAGCGGGCGCAGGAAGCAACTCGACCTCGGAGGCGCTGAGGGCCACGGAGCATGCGGCGAAGGCGGGGGCCGACGCCGTGCTCCTCGTGGACCCGTACTACAACGGGCCCAGCTCCTTGGAGATAAGGAGGGAGTACGTAGGCCCCATAGCCGAGAGGTTCCCCGAGGTCTCCGTGATACCCTATGTTATACCCGGCAGGACCGGAACGCAGCTCCTTCCCGAGGACCTGGCGCTCCTCCACAGGGAGCACCCCAACGTCAGGGCTGTAAAGGAGGCCACAGGGGATCTGGAGAACATGAGGAGGACGAGGAAGCTGTGCGGGGGGGACTTCACGATACTTTCGGGGGACGACGACAAGACCTTCGCCATGATGACCGACCCCGAGATAAAGGCCTCGGGGGTGATATCCGTGATATCGAACGTAGCTCCGGGGGCCGTGCAGAGGATGACGGAGCTTGTGCTCGAGGGAAAGAGGAAGGAGGCGGAGGAGGTGAGGGACGCCCTCGGGCCGCTCTTCGGAATAGTCACCGTCAAGACCCGGGAGGCCACTCCCTACGGGGAGGTGACCTGCAGGGCGAGGAACCCCCTGGCCATAAAGACCCTCATGAGGATATTGGGGATGCCATCAGGTCCCACCAGGAGGCCCTTAGGGAGGATGACGAGGAAGGGGTTGGAGGTGGTGCTGGAGGCTGCGAGGAAGGTTTGGAGGGAGGCCAGGTGGGTGCTGGAGCCCGTGGGCGAGTTCTTCGGGGTGGACGTGGAGGAGAGGCTCAACGAGGGCAGGTACTGGGAAGGGCTATTCTACGAAGGATATTAGGAGGGAAGATGATAAAGGTCGTAGTTCAAGGCGTAGCAGGGAGGATGGGGAGCCTCATGGGGAGGCTGGTGCTCGAGGAGGACGACATGGCCCTCGTGGGGGCCACGGAAAGGCCGGGGCATATTGGGGTGGGGAAGGACGTCGGCGAGGTCTTAGGTGTGGGGAAGGTGGGGGTGGAGGTTAAGGAAGATATAAGGGAGGCGGCGAGGGAGGGGGACGTGGTCGTGGCCTTCACGACCCCCCAAGCCACGCTCGAGGCGGCCAGGGCTTGCGGGGAGCTTGGGAAGGGTATGGTTGTGGGGACCACTGGGTTCACGGAGGGACAGTTGGAGGAGTTCAAAAGGGCGGTCTCGGAGGTCCCGTGCGTGCTTTCTCCAAACTTCAGCGTGGGGGTGAACCTGCTCTTCAAGGTAGCCCAGGAGGTGGCGGAGGTCCTGAAGGGATACGACGTCGAGATAATCGAGGCCCACCACAGGTTCAAGAAGGACGCTCCCAGCGGGACGGCGAAGAGGCTCGCCGAGGCCGTGCTCAGGGGGCTCGGGAGGGAACTTAGGGTGGTGCACGGCAGGGAGGGGCTTGTGGGAGAAAGGGGCGAGGAGATAGGCATACATGCTGTGAGGGCCGGGGACATAGTAGGGGAACATGTGGTCATGTTCGGGGGGATGGGGGAGAGGATAGAACTTGTGCACAGGGCATCGAGCAGGGAGGCCTTCGCAAGGGGAGCTCTGAGGGCGATAAGGTTCGTGGCGAAGGCCGGGCCGGGGATGTACGACATGTGGGACGTTCTCGGGCTCAGGTAAGGAGGGAAGGATGCCCAAGCTCTTCGGAAGGGAGCTTACGAAAGAGGAGCTTATGAGGAGGGTCGGGGACGTAAGGCAGGTCGGGGGCATAAGGGAGGTGATGCTGTGGGGGGGGAGGGAAGGGTGGGTGAGGGCTGCGGAGTTCAGGACGGGCACGGGGCTGGAGTTCACAGTCCTCTTGGACAGGGGGATGGACATAGGGGAGGCGAGGTACAAGGGGTACCCCTTGGCCTGGGTTTCCCCCACGGGGTTCGCAGGACCCTGGTTCTACGAGCCCGAAGGGCTGGGATGGCTTAGGACCTTCGGGGGAGGGCTGCTTACCACCTGCGGACTCACGTACCTCGGGGAGCCGTGCGAGGACGAGGGCGAAAGCCTCGGGCTTCACGGCCGCATCTCCCACATCCCCGCCTCCAACACCTGGACCGACTGCGAGTGGGAGGGAAGGGTGTGCAGGATGTGGGCACAGGGCAAGGTGAGGCAGGCCATGGTGTTCGGAGAGAACCTGGAACTTTCCAGGAGGGTCTGGGCCAGGCTCGGTGAGAGCAGGTTCTTCGTGGAGGACGAGGTCACCAACCTCGGACACGAGCCTTCCCCCTTCATGATCCTGTACCACATAAACCTCGGATATCCGGTTGTGGACGAGGGAAGCGTGCTTTTGGCCCCATCACGTTCTGTAAGGCCAAGGGACGAGGAGGCGAGGAAGGGGCTTTCCGAGTGGGACAAGTTCCAGCCTCCGACATCAGGCTTTGCGGAGCAGGTCTTCTACCACGATATGGCTGAGGACGAGGACGGGTACGTGAGCCTGGCCTTGGTCAACCCGGACGTGGAGGGGAGGCCACTTGGGGTGTACATAAGGTACCACAGGGAGCAGTTGAACAAGTTCGTGGAGTGGAAGATGATGGGTGAGGGGACTTATGTGGTGGGGTTGGAGCCCTCGAACTCCTGGGTCGAGGGGAGGGCCGAGGCCAGGAAGAGGGGGGAACTCGAGTTCATAGGACCCGGGGAGAGGAGGAGGTTCCACCTCGAGATAGGGATCGTGGATTCGGAGGAAAGGCTCTCCGAGGTGAGGTCCAGGGTGAAGGAGGCGCTGAGGTGACACAGGCTCAAAAGATCAGGGCTATCTGCAAGTCCATAACGTTGGTCCCGGTGGGGCCGGTTACGAAAAGGTCGCCGAGGGCACGGAAGAAGTTGTAGGAGTCGTTCTCCCTCAGGTAGTCATCTGGCTCAAGGCCGAGCTTCCGAGCCCTTTTCGAGGTTCCCCCGTCCACGAACGCTCCGGCAGCATCCGTGGGCCCATCGGTTCCGTCGGTCCCTGCGCTGAGCACGAGGACACCTTCGAGTCCGGCAAGCTCCCCCACCATCGCCAGGGCGAGCTCCTGGTTCCTCCCTCCCTTTCCCTTTCCCCTCACGGTCACGGTCGTCTCACCTCCGCAGAGCAGACATGCAGGGGGCTCTACCGGTTCGCCGCTCTTCCTCACCTCTTTGACCACCGAGGCTAAGGCCCTCCCCACCTCCCTCGCCTCCCCCTGGAGGAAGCTTGTAAGGAGCAAAGCCTTGTACCCCCTCACCTCCGCCTCCCTCCGGGCGGCCTCGAGGGCGGTCCTGTTGTTGCCCACGATAGTGTTCTTGCATGAGGAGAAGGCCGGGTCCCCTGGCTTTGGGGTCTCGGGGAGGATTCCTTTGGCTCCCATCTCGAACCTCAGGCGCACGGAACTTGGAAGTTCCTCCCATATGCCGTACTTGCGGGCTATCAGGATGCAGTCCTCGAAAGTTGTCGGGTCCGGGACCGTGGGGCCCGAGGCTATGACCTCCAGGGGGTCTCCCACGACGTCCGAAAGCACCAAAGAGACCACCCTCGCAGGATTTGCAGCCTCGGCGAGCCGTCCTCCCTTTATGCGGGAGAGGTGCTTCCTTACGGCATTCAGTTCCTCTATCCTCGCACCGCACCTGAGGAGGAGTTCCGTGGTCCTCCTCTTCTCCTCCAAGGTTATCCCCTCAGGAGGAAGCGGGGTCAGGGCTGAGCCGCCGCCCGATATGAGGCAGAGCAATATGTCCCCCTCCCCCGCCCTCAGGGCAACTTTCAGGATTTCCTCCGCAGCCCTTGTACCGGCCTGGTCGGGCACCGGATGTCCCGCCTCCAGGACCTTTATCCTGCGGAGCTTTCCTCCGTGGCCGTACTTGGTCACCACAAGGCCCTCCTCTATGCGGTCGCCCAGGATGTCCTCCGCTGCCTTGGCCATCTGGACGGAGGCCTTGCCCATCCCGACCACGAACGTGCGGCCCCGAAGGTCCATCCCCTCCAAGGAACTCCTCACGCACCTGTAGGGGTCCACGGCCTCGAGGGCAGCCCGGAATATTGCCTCGGCGTCCTTCCTTAGGTCCTTCATACTCCCGGCACCTCCTCGGGAGGTGGGAAGAGGGAGTTGAGTTCGGACATGGCCTCCTCGGGTATTTCGACCTCGGCGGCCTTCAGGTTCTCCTCGAGCTGTTCTGGGCGGCTGGCCCCGAGGATGACGCTTGTGACCTCTGGCCTTTTAAGTATCCAGGCTATCGAAAGCTGTGCTGCGGTAACTCCCATCTCCCGGGCCATCGTGGCCAGCTTCTGGGCTCTTTCTTTGTTCTCCTCGGTCCAGTAGAGCTTCATGATGACCTGGTTCTGCTCGGGATCGGCGGCCCTGGTGCCCGGAGGTGGAGGCTGGCCGGGGAGGTACTTTCCCGTGAGCATGCCGTGGGCCAGGGGGGAGAAGGTGACGTTTCCTATCCCCTCCTCCCTGGTAAGTGGGAAAAGGTCCCTTTCGGGGTAACGGTAGAGGAGGTTGTACCTCGGCTGGCTGACCGAGATGGGACGGGCGTTGAGCTTCCTGGCCACCTGCTGTGCTCTGAGTATAAGGGTAGGGGGCCACTCGCTTATCCCCCAATATAGTATCTTCCCCTGCCTTGCCAGGTCCTCCATGGCCCTTACCGTCTCCTCCAAGGGTGTGGAGGGGTCCGGACGATGGCAGAAGTATATGTCTATGTAGTCCATGCCGAGCCTCCTGAGGCTCGCATGGCACTGCTCGAAGATGTGCTTGGCGGAAAGTCCCCTGTCGTTGGGACCCGGCCCCATGGGGGCCCAGACCTTTGTGGCGAGCACGTAGGACGACCTCGGAAACTCCCTCAGGCACTTACCCAGGACCCTCTCGGCCTCCCCACGGTTGTAGGCGTTGGCGGTGTCGAAGAAGTTCACCCCAGCGTCGTAAGCTGTCCTCACCAAAGCTCGGGACGTTTTCTCGTCCACCTTGAAGCCTATGGTGAGGTAGCTTCCGAGCCCGAGGGAGCTGAGCCTCACTCCCCACTTACCCATCTGACGATATTCCATGGGTCACCTCCTCGTTGAGAGCCTTCGCTCAAAGATCATAAAAACTCGTCGTCTTGTCAAGCTCGGCCCCACCACCTTCAGCTCGGAAGGTCCTTGCGCTTCCAGGAAAAATATTATATATTTTAACAAAATGAGGCCAGATCCAGGTCCGAATGCGGCCCATAAATCATAAAATTTAAAAATAGAGCCCGAAGGATGGCCGTTGACTAAGACCCTTACATGTGTTATCTTCGAAGTGATGATCGGGGCGTATCTACTCCTAATTGCGGCGGCCGAGGCAGCGGATCCTCTGGACAGAGCCTGGAGGTTCGAACTTGAGGGGAACTACCGGGAGGCCGTGCGGTGGTACCTCCGGGCGTACGAGGAGGTGCCCGAAAGGAGGGCGCTGTATGGCCTCGTCCGCACATGTTTCCGGACGGGGAGATACGATGTCCTCGTGCCCGTACTGAAGGGGCACCTGCGGACCCATCCTCAGGATTCGGACGTGGGGCTCTGGCTCGGGGAGGCCCTATATAGGACAGGGGATACGACCGGCGCCTTAGGAGCATGGGAGAAGCTCATAGGGACCCCCTCTGAGGGAAGGGCGTTGGTCAGGGCCGCCGAGGTCCTATCCGAAGGGGGGAAGTACAGAAGGATCATATCCTTAGTACGTCCGAGGCTCACCTCCTGCCGCACCCCCGAGGGGGCGAGGCTCGCCCTTATCTTGGGGGACGCCTATGTGCGCACCGACAGCTTGAAGGAGGCCGAGGCCGTATACAGGAAGCTTGCGGAGGAAGCTCCCACATATGCCGACAGCGCGAACTTCCTCTTAGGTGAGGTCCTGTTCTGGGAGGGGAAGGTTGAGGAGGCGAGGAGGGCTTGGGAGAAGGTCGCCGGGAACCCATCGGCCTCCCTTGCTGACGAGGCCGTAGGATGCCTGCTACGGCTGGACGAAGGGTCGGAGGACGCCCTGAGGGCCTTCGCCCTCGGGATGCTGAGGCTCGAACAGGGGAGGGTGGAAGATGCCCTTGCCGAGCTGAACGCCCCGGAGCTTTCCGGCTCCTCGCTTCGTGACGAAGCTGCTCTACTTAAGGCCAAGATATACCTTGAACAAGGGGATACACTTAAAGCTAAATCGGAACTTAAATCTTTGGCTTTCTCCGGTAGGAGGTTGTCTCCAGAGGCAATGTTCAAGCTGGGGGAGGTCCTCGAGGGGGAGGAGGCCGTAAAGATTTACGAGGAGTTTCTAAGGATGTACCCGGAAGATGTGAGGGCGCAGGAGGTTCGAAGGAGGCTGAGGGAGATGTTGAACTGACGGGAGGGAAGAACATGGAAGGTAGAATTCCTTTTCCGCTGACCTACCTCCTCAAGCGCAGGGACGACGGCGTCTGCGAGGCCAGGAGGGGAGAGGGTAGGCATGTAGGAAGCGTCGAGGTGAGGGAAGGGGTCTTGGGTCCCCTGGAGGGGGAGTCCGAGGAGGCTTACAGGGCGCTTTCCGAGGGACTTAAGCTTCTGGAAGGGTTTTCCGTTCCCGGGAAGTTCACGATAGAATTCTTAGAGGGACACGAGTGGATGGCCGAGGGGAGGGACGGGAAGGTGCTTTTGGACGTCCAGGGTGCGCAGGCGGGCCTTTACGCCATGGGCCTGGCCTACGTCTTCTCCCAGTGGGAGGGGATGGAGGACACAGAAGCCCTGGAGGTGGCCTTGAGGCTGTACGAAGGATTTCCCGAGCCCGTGCGGAGGGCCGTTCTGGAGGTCGTAAGCTCGCCTGAGTTGGACGTCGGAGGTGCCTTTGGAAGGCTCCTGAGGGAGGCGCCGGGGAAGCCCCCGGAGGAGAGGGGGAGGCTCATATCACTCACGCTTGCAAGGGCCTTCATAGAGCTTCCCTACGACTCCGAAGGTGCGAGGAGGGCCATAGAGGCTTCGGGCGACCTCGAATCTCTGAGGACCGCCCTCTACAGGGTGCTCCAAAGCACCTACGACTACGAGCTCGAGGAGGCCCATGCGGAGAGGATAGCCAGGTGGTGCAGGAAGAACGATGTAAGGCTAGTGGGAGGCAGGTTCAGCAGGGCCTTCTACATAGACGCAATGCTCATGGCAAGCTCAAGGGTGCTGCCCTCCGAGGGCATAAGGAAGCACGTCGACGACCTCGTAAGGTGGGTCCGGGACACGAGGTTCAAGATAGAATCCTTGGGGAAGGAAGTCTCGTTGGAGGAGCTGGGAGGGGAGCTTCAGGAGGTCGTGAACCTCACCCTCAAGGAGGAGGTCTCCGAGGCCGAGATCGAAGGGGTCCTCGACAGGTTCAAGAGGGCTCTGAGGGAGTGGGAGGGAAAGTGGATCTCGGAGCTGGACAAAGAGCAGTTCCACAGGGCCGCGAAGATAGCATCCGAAGGACGGGAAGGTCCCACATTAAGCATGCTCTCCAAAGATAGGGCCAACGTGAGGGCCAAGACCGAGGCCATAATGGAGGCAGTATCAAGGATAGAGGCTGCAGCAGCTTCCGCTCCGAAGAGACATCCTGCGTTCATGGCCTTCTTCCAGAGGATCTTCCCGATAGACGCCCTCAACATGGGTATAGTCAACGAGCTTCTGGACCCGTTCTTCGGCGAGGACCCGGAGGTCCACAGGCTCATAAGAAAGTCGGGGCCGAGGCTCTACGTGACGCCTCACCTTAAGGCGTGGCTCAGGCACTGCGACGATTGGGTGGAGGCGCTTCCCGCCTACGCCACCTACGAGATAATCCCCAAGGATGGAGGGTACGAGGTCTCGGCTTGGGTGCAGAGGGGCATACTCGAGGACATGTACAAGAGGCACGCCGAGGACTGGGCCCTGAACATAGAGGAGGTGATGGCCACCGAGCACATAGCCCTGGCCAGGGAGATATTGGCCGAAGCCCAGGGCCTTCCCCACAGGTCCGAGAGGGAGCTTCTGGAGGCGTTCGAAGGTAAGGAAGATGCGGTGGCGGCCGTGGCTGCCCTGGTCGAGGATGCATATCTGAAACACGTCGTGGAGATAGCGAGGATCGGGGAGGAGAGGTCCTTAGGCAGGATGGAGGCCCTGAGGGAGTTCCTCAGGACGCTTCCCGAGGACCATCCGGTGCAGAGGGCCAGGAGGGGCGAGGACCCGGAGGCCCTCGTGCGGAAGGAGGGGCTAAGCGCAAAGGTCGAGAAGCTCCTCCCCTTATCGGACCTTCCGAGGAGGAAACTTCCCTGCATCCACGTGCTTACCACCTTGGGCCCAGGGGAGAGCGAGGTATACGTCCGGAACTGGCTCGAGGAGGCGATGTCCCTCTTCGTTGTTTCGAGGGAGCACGGGCTCGAAGGGGAAGTCGCCCGTAGGGTGGAGGACCACAGGAGGAGGCTCGTCTTTGTGGGGGAGAGGCTCGTAAAGGAGCTGGAGCTCGAAGGAGAACTCTACGGGCTCATCTCGGAGGCAGGAAGCAGGCAGGAGGCCGTCCTGAGGCTACTTTCCTCGTACCCCGAGGTGGGCGAGGAGGCTGCAAGGCTTTCCATACTTTTGGAAAGGGAGGGCCGCAGGCCCGAGGACGTCTCCGAGCCGAAGGTGGTCATGGAGTACCTAAAGGCACATCCCGAACTCAGGACCGAGGCTGTCGAGGAGGTAGCAAAGGAGGAGGGGGTCACCCCCGAAGAAGTTGCCAGGGACCCATCGCTCTCCGCTGAGGCCGAGGCTAAGGCCCTTTCGGCGGCGCGCAGGGAGGTGCTGAAGGAGCTCGGGCTTGAAGGGGAGGTGGGGGGATACGTAAGGATGAGGCTGGACCCGGATATTGCTAAGTTTATGGCCAGAAGGGAGATAATAGCCGAAAGGGGGCTTTCGGAGAAGTTGCACGACCCCCGCTTCAGGTACGACGCCACGGGCCCCTTCAAGAAGTATCATATACTCTACACCCCGAGCAGGGTCGACCTCGGGCCCGAGGAGGTTCGCTCGGTGAGGGAGGTCCCCAAGTGGGTAGGTGGGATAGACTCGGAAGCGGCGAGCTCCGGAAGGGCCCTATATGGCCTCTACAACACGGCAGGACCCGTGGCGGTGGACTCCCCGAGGTGGGCGGAGTTCCTGAAGGTGGGAGAGAACTTCTTCTCGAGGGGAGGAGTCTTCTACCTTTCCCTCACGGCAGGGACCAACCTGGACGCTCTGGGCATAGGCGACTTCGAGTTCTTCAGGGACCAATGGAACATGAGGGGGGACAGGATAGTGCTCCCGGGAGGGGAGACGTACGGTGGCTTCTGCGTCCCCAAGGAGTTCTCCCTGCTCTATGCCATAGTCATAGCTGCGGTCCGGAAGGAGACTTCAAAAAGGATGCTCCGGGCATTCGGCCTTCCCGAGGAACTTCACGATGAGGTGCTCGGGGACCTGAGGAAACTTTTAGCCATGAGGCTGGACTGCCCCTCCGAGCTCGACTGGGAGCTTCAGGCCGCATCCTTCCTCTCGGAGAGGTACCCCGACTACTTCAGGGTCCTCGGGGGGAGCGGGTATGTGGTGCGCCTGCCGCAGGTGGCCGACGCCCTCCACAGGGCCGGGGTGATCTTCCCGAGGGACGAGAAGAGGTGGAAGGCCAAGTTCAGGCTCGCCTACTGGGCGGACAAGAAGGCCCAGGGCCTCGAGGAGGTCAACAGGATAGGTCCCTTCAGGAAGGTGCTGCTTATAAGGGAGCTGGTGGAGGAGGCCAGGAGGAGGAACCCCCGGGTCGCCCCGGACCACAAGCTCGTAGGCGTTATGGGCGCTGCCTACAAGGAGGGGGCGAGGAAGGACGGGAGGGAGATAAGGATAACCGATGTGAGGTTCAGCGCAGGTGCGAGGAAGCTCGAGATATACGCCGGGACCTACGAGCACCATCTCCTCAAGGATATAGATCCCGAGGGAAGGGAGATCGTAAGGGAGCTCTTCGAGGACTTCCGCTCCCCTGCGGACATAAGGCTCGTGGGGACGTGCGCTGGCTCGGACATCCTCAACCACGTTCCTGGCTCGGGACTCGAGGAGGAGAAGGAGAAGGTCTTAAGGAGGCTACTCGAGGCAGGGCTCACCGAGGACCAGATAGATGCGAACTGCAAGGTATTCGGCGGGGACCTCGAGAGGTGGGCAGGAGTCAGGGAGCTGCCCGACAGGGAGAAGCTCATATCCGAGATAGGGCCGAGGATACACCTTCTGGTCGTAGACAGGAGGGGTCCATTCAGGAGTTACGAAGAGGCGCTTCAAGGTGTAGACTTCGTGGACCTTTCGATCCCCGATCCAGAACTCTTGGACCTCATAGATGACCTTCCCAAGATGCTCTACATAATGCGACAGGGAAGGCCGGAGAGCGCCCTCGTCTTCGCTGACGGCACGAGCGGAGCGAGGAGATATGCCTTCTCCTTCCGTTACCCTTCGGTAAAGCGCAAGGTAAAGGAACTTTTCGCATTGGAGGAAAAAGCTGTCTACGGGGCCTTGGGGATAGGGGCCGAGACCATAGAAAGGTGGCGCAGGGAGGCGATCTTCGAAAGGGAGAAGGCTATGGCCCTCTACGGGGCCTTGGTGGAGGGGAGGACCGAGGAGGCCCGTAGGCTGTACAGCGAGATAGTCAGGGAGATCGTGAGGGCCGACAAGGCCGGGGAGGCGGCGAGGGAGGAACAGGCGGCAAGGAGGCTCGGTGTCTGGAGGAGGGACTACAGGTACCGCTCCGAGGCCCTCTCAAGGGTGGTAAGAGGTATGCCTTTGAGCAATTTGGACTTCGGGACATGGCTGCTTTTGGGAGGTATGTACGGGCTATCCGGGAGGGCCTCCCGGGAGGAGATAGAGGGGTACAGGCTTCGCTTCGAGGAGGCGGTGAGGGCCCTTCCCCCCGAGAACGGGCCCAGGGGGTTCTCCTCGGAGGAGGTGGACGAGATAGTCCGCCTCTGGGTGAGGCCCAGGTACGAGCCACCTCCCGAAGGTGCGTACCGTGAGGTCGAGACGGGGATAATGGGGTCCTTGAAGGCTGTGGAGGAGAAGGTCTCCATGCTCGCCAAGAGGGAGGCCAGGAGGCGGCAGACCAGGAGGGCCGTGGCCCTCAGGGCTCGAAGGGACGCCCTGGTCAGGACCAAGGCCGAGGGAAGCTTCCAGGAGGCGTACGATAGGGCCAAGGCCCTGCTCGGGGACGGGAGGAGCGTGCCTTCCCCTGAGGCCTTCGGGAGGTTCTTAGCGTGGACCATGAGGGCCTTCTCGGAGCTTTCATCTTCCCTCGGCTCGGAGAAGATAGGGGCCCTCGCCTCTTCGCTGTTCGAGAAGGGGGAGATTTCTCCCGAGGGCTACAGGGAGCTCGAGGCAGCGACCGCCAAGGCGGCCGAGCTCGTAAGGGACGAAGCGGCCATGCTCGAAAGGGTGGCCCAGGCTTTGGAGCTTTTGGACATAGCGTACCTACTGGACCACACCTACGACCTGGGGCACGAAGAGATGATGGTAGAATTGGCCAGGTTCTTCGACCTTACGGTGAACAGCCACTTCTTCGACTATCCCCCGTACCACTACCACAAAGAGAGGGGCGTGGGGTTCCAGGGCCTTTCGAGGCAGGAGCTCTTCGGGCTCTGCGAGCGCAGACACAGGTGGCTCTACACCCACATCAGGCACCTTATGGCCACGTCCACCGAGCTTTCCGTGAAGTCCTCAGATTATCTGGACGCATGGCTCGGGGATATGGACAGAGGGGTCCTGCCTTTGGGTGTGAGGGGGGAGACCGAGGCTGAGAGGTTCTGGTTCAGCTATGCGAGGCTCAGGGATGTGGCCGTGCTCCGGCACGAGGGCTTCCCGCTCCCCGAGGTCCTCAGGGGCGTGGACCCGGAGGACATAAAGGCGGACGAGAGGGCGAACGTTGCCGTGGTATACCCCCACGGAAACACTACCGTGCCCGTAGCTTTGGAACAGGGGCCGAAGCTCGCCAGGGACGACATAAACCTCCTGCTCTGCGCCTTCCCCGAGATAGGAAAGCGGGACGGGAGGGAGGTGCTCCTGCTCCACGACGGCTTCGGAAGGATATCCGCAGAGGACTACGAGCGGATAACCGGCAAGAAGTCCGAGGAAGAGGGCGTCTGGGTCCTGATGGAGTTCGAGGAGCCGATCGTCGCCCACGGCATCTTCTTCCACTTCACCCATCCCCTGAGGCCCCGCATAGAGGAGGTCAAGGCTCCCCTCATCCAGCCCTTCCTCTGGGAGGCTGCTACTTACCTCAAGTGCAGGCTTCCGGATATGCTCAAGGGAAGCGGCGTCAGGACCGCAGAGCAGATAAACTTCTACGGGAAGGACCTCATGGCCACCTCCGAGGAAGAGGCCAAGGAGAGGATAGAGAAGGAGCTTATAACGTTCTCCGAGCGGTATCCCACCATCATAGTTAAGCCCGAGAAGGAGTCCGGAGGCAGGAAGGCCAAGATCCTTCCCGTGCGGGAGGACGGAGAGGTCATCTGGGATAACCTACTGGAA
>QNCW01000023.1 GCA_003645885.1 Candidatus Latescibacterota bacterium
CAAGCTCAACCCTGAAACCGGCGAGGTGGAGAGCGCCGGCACCGGAGCGGGCCACTTAGGGAGCTACCAGCTTGTGCGCTACCTTCCGCACGGGAGGGCCTGTGCCGTGTTAAATCCGTATTATACAGTGCTCTTCGGGGAGGCGACGGAGAAGCAGAACAGGGTCCTCGGCGAGATACTGCAGAGGGCGGGGTTCGTGGAAGGTGTGGACCTGGGGAAGCTCGGAGGGAGGAGGCTCGCCGAGGTGGTAGCGGGTGGGATGATAAGATTTTCTAAGAGCATAGGCTTCCCCACGACCTTGAAGGAGGCGGGGGTGCCACCGGAGCAGGTGGAGGTGATGGCCGAGGCCTCCAAGGACCCCCAGGTGAGGATGAAGCTTAAGAACATGCCTGTGCCCCTGGACGTGGAGGACGTGGACCGATTCATAAGGCCCACCCTTCTGGCAGCTTACGAGGGGGACTTCGACCTCGTGCCCGAACTGAGGAAATAAAGATGGTGGGCGATGCTGGAGTTGAACCAGCGACCTCCTGCATGTCAAGCAGGCGCTCTGACCTCCTGAGCTAATCGCCCACCGAGGTATAATATAATATAAACCTCCCCGAAAGTAAAGAGCTTGGACACCAGCATGACATCTTTTTTTGGCATTTCCTTCGGACACCCTGCTAACCGTCCCGAAGACAGAATACATCCCACCTTTCCCTCTGAGGGGACTTGAGAACATACTCCTGCTTTTCCTCACTTGATTTTCTCCCGAGTTGTCCTCCACGGGAAACCTCTGGGATTTGACTCCGAAGGTTGACTTACCCATCGAGAGTTGTTATCTTGAGGTCCGTCCTGAGACGAGAGGCTGCCTTACGGCCTCTTCTCCCTCGAGAAGTTCTCGATCGAAGGGACGAAAGGTGAAGTTGCTCGCCATTGCGCTCGGGTTGGCCTTAGCCTGGGGGGTTTCCTTCTGGGCGTACCGGCGCACGAACCCGCCGACGTCGGCCGCCCTCAGGAGGCTCCTGCTCGTCCTTCGCCTCGGTGGCATCACAGCCTCGGTCCTCTTCGTCGTGGAGCCCGAGGTCGAGTGGAAGGGAAGGAGCTACGAAAGGCCGAGGCTTGTCCTGCTCGTGGACGGAAGCTCCAGCATGAAGTTCTACGGAAGGTCCGAGACACTAAGGAAGCTTCTCGCAGGACCCCTCGCCGAACTCGGAAGGAAGGCCGATGTTGAGGCCTTCGTCTTCTCGGGGGACTGCCACCCCCTCGGCCGGAAGGAGCTTCCCTCCCTCCTTCCCGAGGGCTCCTCTACCGACATAGGTGGGGCGCTGAGGTACCTGAAGACCCTGAGGAAGAAGCCCGATGCGGTAGTCCTCCTTTCCGACGGGGCGCACAACCTCGGCGAGGACCCCTCCCTCCCCGCCCAAGGACTCGGCGTTCCGGTCTACCCCTTGGGCATAGGCATCTTGCGGAAGGCGAAGAACTTACAGATCGCCGACCTCAGGGCGGACCCCATAGTCTACCTCGGAGATACTCTCAAGGTCGTCGCCTTCCTCAGGGCGTGGGGGATGGAGGGACGCAGGGTCTACGTGGAGCTCGTCGAAGGTGAAGAGGTCCTGGACCGCAAGGAGGTGAAACTTCCGGGAGATGGCAGGGAAAGGGAGGTGCTCCTCTCGGCCCGTCCTGCCGAACCTGGCCTCCACACTTACGTCGTCAGGGTACCTGCGTCCGAGGGGGAGGCCTCAGGCAAGGACAATTCGAGGCTCCTGAGGATTTCCGTCTCTGACAGGAGGGTGCACGTCCTCCTTCTGGCCGGGTCCCCGAGCCCTGACCTCGCCTTCCTCAGGAGGCTCTGGAAGGAGAACTTCAAGCTCGACACGTTCGTGCTGAAGGACGGGGGGTACTACGGGGGGAAGTCCCCTCCCAGCTCATTGGAAGGTTACGATGTGGTCGTGCTCCTGGACTTCCCCCCCGGTCCCCTCGCTCCCCTTTCGGAAGGTCTGCACAGGTTCGTGAGGGATGGTGGGGGGCTGTTGGTGCTCGGAGGCCCGAGGGCCTTCTGCCCCTCCCCCTTGGACGACCTCCTCCCCATAAAGCCCTCCCCCGAACCCCTCCTCTATGAGGGAAGGTTCGTGCCGGAGCGAACCAGGTCGGGAAGGGTACATCCGGCGCTCGTGCTCTCGGACGACCCGAGGGAGGACGAGGAAATATGGAGCGAACTTCCCCCCCTTCTGGCCTGGAACCTCACCGGCCCCCCGAGGGAAGGAGCCCAGGTCTGGGCTGTGCATCCGGGGACGGGAAGGCCCGTCATGGCGTTCCGGACCTACGGAGGGGGGAAGGTGGTGGCCTTCGCCTGCGCCACCTTCTGGAGGTGGGACCTGATGATGTGGGGGACCGGGGGAACGAACGCTGCCTTCTCCCGGCTCTTCTGTGGACTTATAAGGTGGCTTTCTAAGAGGAGCCTGGGGGTGGAGATAGCCCCAGAAAGCTCGGTATATAAAAGCGGAGAGCCGGTGGTCTTCTCGGGAAGGGTCTACGACAGGTTCTCCAGGCCGGTGGAGGGGGCAAGCGTCCTCCTGCGCATTGACGGGAGGAGCCTGCCCTTTAAGGAGGAAGGTTCGGGCAAGTACAGCCTCACCCTCCGGGGCCTTCCCCCCGGGGAGCATCCCTTCGTCGTCCTGGCCAGAAAGGGGAGGAAGGACCTGGGCAAGGCGGAAGGGTCTTTGCTGGTGGAGCCGTTCTCCTTGGAGGATATGAGGCCCGAGGGGGACGGGAGGGTCCTGGCCCGCATAGCCGAGGTTTCGGGAGGAAGGTACTTCACGGACGTGGACTCCCTCCTAAGTTACATAAACCTGGAAGGGAGGTACGTAGAAAGGACCTACAAGCTCGGGTTCCGGAGGGGATGGGAGCTGCTGCTCGCTGCGGTGGTCCCGCTCCTGGCCGAGTGGGGGATTAGGAGGCGCAAGGGGATGTTGTAGATGTTGACAGCCGTTCCGAGGAAGTGTACATTGCTGAAGTGTGATGTGCTCCCTCGAGGGATAGTCCGTATGGCTTTCATCCTGTTCTTCCTTTTATCTCGTGCCGAAGGCGATATAGTGTTGACCGAGGTGATGTTCGACCCATCCGGGAGCGAACGCTACGACGAGTTCGTCGAACTCTATAACACCGGGCCGGATACCGTGGACCTCGAAGGCTGGACGATCGGGGACGCCGAAGAGCTGGACCGGTTGGTCCCGCTCGAAGGTGGGACCTCGCTTCCTCCGGGAAGGTTCGCCCTGATATTGGATTCAGGGTACATGGGACGCTCCACCACCTACGACCCCCTTCCTCCGGACGTCCTCCTCCTTGCGATAGAAGACGCCTCCTTCGGCAAGGGGGGATGGAGCAACTCCTCCCCGGAGCCCGTAAGGCTCTTCGACCCGGAAGGAAGGGAAGTTGCGAGGTACACCTATTCCCCGGGGAACCCTCCTGGGTACTCCGACGAGAAGGTGGAATTGGACGGGGGGGATTCGCCCGATAATTGGAGGGATTCCGTTGTAGAGCTTGGTACCCCAGGACTTCCCAACAGCGTCTCTCCCCAGGCCCTCCTCCCGAGCCCCTACCGTGGAAGGGTGGTCGTAAACGAGGTGATGTTCAAGGGGGAGGAATGGATCGAACTTTACAACGCTTCCGAGGAGGACGTATCCTTGGCAGGGTGGTCGATCTCGGACTCCGACACCCTCCACAGGAGGAGGCTTCCGGGCTGCTCCCTGCCCCCGCACGGGTACCTCGTTATAGGGAGGTGGGGATGCGAGCCGAGCTCCTGGCCCTCCCTCAACGACGCCGGGGACGAGGTCTTCCTGTACGACGATCTGAGCAGGCTCGTGGAACGTATGGCGTACCAGGGCGACCGGACGGGAGGCAGGAAGGCCTCGCTGGAGCGGGTGAACCCCGCCCTGGACCCAACGGACCCGCACGCCTGGGCCCCGAGCGTCCCGGAGGGAGGCACACCCGGGGAGCGCAACAGCACATTTTTGGAGGCCATCCCCACTTCGGCCTCGGTCTCCGCCAGTCCCGACCCCTTCCGGGACAGGACCATCGTGACCTACAAGGTCCCGTCGGAGGCGAGCTACGTGAGGCTCTGGGTGTTCAATTCCCGGGGACAACTCGTGCGAAAGCTTTTGGAGGGAGCCCCGTCCGGGGGTGAGGGAGAGGTCGTCTGGGAAGGGAGGGACGACAGGGGCGAGCTCGTGCCCATGGGGATATATGTGCTCTACCTTGAGGCCATGGACCACCGAAGGCAGGTGCTGCACAGGGCAAAGGGCACGGTGGCCTTCGCAGGGAGGTTCGCCGGGAGGTGAAGACTGTGAAGAAGATCTTATCCTTACTCCTTATCCTGACGGCAGGCTGCGGGAGGGAGGCCCTCGGGCCCTCCGAGGACGAGAGGACGGTACGGGGGATGGAGTTCGTGTTCGTAAGGCCGGGGACCTTCAGGATGGGGGACCTCTGGGGCGACGGGAACGACGACGAGCGACCGGTGCACACGGTGGAGGTGGGGGGGTTCTGGATGGGCAAGTACGAGGTCACCAACGCACAGTTCGCTGAATTCCTGAACGCCATAGGGGGCGAGGTTGTGGTTGACGGGGAGCTGGTCTACTACAGGGGAGATGTCATATACGACCTCGTCTGCACGGGATGCAGGGCCTGGGAGGACCGGATAATATACGACCGTGGGAAGTTCTTGGCCCGTCCCGGCTACGAGGACCACCCCGTTACCTTGGTCACATGGTACGGAGCGATGGCCTTCTGCGGATGGCTCGGCGGGAGGCTCCCCACGGAAGCCGAGTGGGAGTACGCCGCAAGGGCGGGAGGTAAAAGCATTCGGTACCCCTGGGGGAACGAGGGACCCTACCACGACGGCAGGTACTGGATGAACTACGATCCGGGCCAGGACGACGCCGACGGTTACTGGACGACCTCCCCTGTGGGAAGCTTCCCTCCCAATTCCTTGGGGCTATATGACATGGCAGGGAACGTCTGGGAGTGGTGCCTGGACTGGTACGGCGAGGATTTCTACCTCTGGAGCCCGAGGAAGGACCCCTCGGGTCCGTTCTCGGGGCTGGCGAGGGTGATAAAGGGCGGGTCCTGGAACTTCCCGGCCTGGTACGGGAGGACCTCCTGCCGACAGATGCTCGACCCTATAGCGAGGTTCAACGACCTCGGGTTCAGGGTGGTCCTGCCCCCGTGATGTGGGATAAGGTCGTCCACCTTACGGAGAAAGGTATATCCGATGGAGCCTTCCCCGGGGGGGTGCTCCTCGTCGCCGTAGGTGGTGAGGTGCTCCTCCACAGGGCGTTCGGGCGTTTCACCTACGAGACCGACTCAGCTTCAGTCCGGCCCGACACCATATACGACCTCGCATCCCTCACCAAGGTCGTGGCCACGACGTCCATGGCCATGGCTCTCTACGAGGACGGGAAGTTGGACCTGGACGAGAAGGTGAGGACCTACGTCCCGGAGTTCGGAGGAGGCCCCAGGGAGCTCGTGACCGTCCGCCACCTCCTGGCCCACTCCTCCGGCCTTCCGGCGTGGGCGGACATATACAGGAGGGCCAGGGGGAAGGAGGAGTTCCTGAGGTGCATATGCGAGGTCCCCCTCGAGGCACCACCTGGCGAGAGGACCGTGTACAGCGACTTGGGGATGATACTTCTGGGGGCCGTGCTGGAGCGCATATCCGGCGAGCCACTCGACTCCTTCTGCCGTAGGAGGATATTCGAACCCTTGGGCATGGACGACACCCTCTTCAACCCTCCCCCGTCCCTAAGACCCAGGATAGCCCCCACCGAGGTCGTGCCCGAAAGGGGGCTCGTGTGGGGCGAGGTCCACGACGAGAACGCCTGGGCCATGGGAGGTGTGGCCCCACATGCGGGGCTCTTCGGGACGGCCGGGGACCTCTTCAAGTTCGCACGGATGATGTCGGACGGGGGGACGTACGGGGGTACGAGGCTCTTCGAGGAGGGGACGGTCCGCCTCTTCACGTCCTGGGTCCCGGGAAGCACGAGGGCCCTGGGATGGGACAAGCCGTCGGAGGGATGCTCCTGCGGCAGGTACTTCTCCCCCTCCTCGTTCGGCCATACGGGCTTCACAGGCACGTCGGTCTGGGCCGATCCTGAGCGAAGCCTCGTGGTCGTGCTCCTGACCAACAGGGTGCATCCATCGAGGGAGAGGAAGGGGCTCCTCTCCCTCAGGCCCCTGATCCACGACGCGGTCGTGGAAGCTTTGGAAACCTCGAGGTAGCCATGGCAAGTCTCGTCAAGTTCGGCTTAGGGCTCGTCCTACTTTTCGCCCCGTTTCGGGCTTCGGCGGAGGACAGGTGGCTCTCGGAGGACAAGTTCTTCCACCTGAGCTTCAGCTTCGGGCTCGTGGGGTTGACCTACAACGGGGCGAGGACGTTGGACGTCCCCCACGGGAAGGCCCTGGCGGGTTCGGCATCATTGGGGCTTGCCCTGGGGGTCATGAAGGAGCTGAGGGACATGAGGAAGGAGGGGTTCAGCTTCATGGACCTCACGGCTGACATCGTTGGGGTAGCACTTGGGGCGGCGTTGTGTACGGCCGAACTCAGATGAATCCTAAGGAGGCGACATGGAGAAGCTCAGGGTGGTCCTCAGGACACTGACCCCAGTCCACACCGGAGATGTGGACAGGAGGTCGAGGGAGGTGCAGGTGTCGGGCATAAGGGGTTCCATAAGGTGGTGGTACGAGGCCCTGGTGAGGGGGATGGGGGGGTACGCATGTGACCCCACAGGTCCGGACTCGTGCAGGTTCGACTACCACGCATACAGGGTAAGGGGTGAGGTAGATGAAGGCCTGAGGGATGTATGCCCGGCCTGTCGGACGTTCGGATGTACAGGCTGGAAGAGTAAGTTTCACATGCGCATAACCGATGTCACCGGGAAGGTGGGAGACATCAGGCTCGACAGGCCTGGGATGACCTTCGTGGTCGAGTTCCTCCCGGTTAAGGAGATATCGCAGGAAGAGACGTGGCTCCTATCCAAGGCGATGTGGCTCATCTGTGAGTACGGCTCCTTAGGGGGGAGGACGACCCTTAAGCCTCCTAAGTTCAAAGACTTAGGACTTGTAGAACTTGTGGAGCCCATGCGGTCCGAGGCTACGAAGGAGGACGTGGAGTGGTGGCTCGGGAAGGGGATAGATGCTTCCGAGTCCATAGCTGGCAGGCTCTCCAGGATGCCACCGGAACATCCGGACCTCAGGTACTTCTTCTTCAACCGTGGTAGGTGGTTGGATGCTAAGAGCATGAACGAACTGGTGGCCGTGGACCCCAGTGGGTTCATGAGGGGGAAGATAGGTGAGAGCAAGAAGGTCTTCTCGTTCTCCAGGGGAAGGAGGTTCTGGGGGTACACTTCAGGGGAGGAGATGCTCTCCTCGGTCCTGGAGAAATTGCTTCAGATGGGGATAAAAGGCACCGTAACAGGAAAGGAGGTAATAGATGAGCTTTGAGATATTTGCGGAATATCCCTGCAGGACCACGGACGATGTGAGGAGGATAGTTGGCAACCATCCCGAGCCCTTCAGGGAACTGGTGGACGTGTACACCAGGGTACAGCTCCTGGCCCTCTCCCTGACCGAAAGGAGCAGGGAGTACGCAAGGAGCGGACATTACAAGTACGGGGGAGGCTACAAGAGCCTGGTACATTCCCCAGGCGGGGACAGCATGTACACGGACGAGGTCATAGGGCCGGGCCTCGGACATATGGAGGGGCTCGGCATCTACCCTCCGACGGTGGACGAGGAGATCATGCCCTATTCATCCTTCTTCATCCAGGTCCACTTCGCCCTTGCGACCCCTTGCCTCGTGAGGGGGGGGGAGGCGTTCTACGTGCACGAGAACCCCATGCTGAAGGAGCCGGTGTTCAAGGTTCCCTACTTCCCGGGGTCGTCCTGGAAGGGGAACTTCAGGAAGGCTGCCCTCAGGCTCATTTCAGAGGGGGTGGGGAGCAGGGAAGTCTACGAAAGGCTCTTCGGGCCGGAGCTCGAGCAGGAGGAAGCTTTCCAGGGGAGGCTGTTCTTCTACCCCACCTTCTTCGATAAGCTCGACCTCGGGGTGATAAATCCACACAGCAGGAGCACCAAGGCGGGTAAGAACCCCATATACGAGGAACTGGTACCCCGGGGGGGGAGGGGGGTGTTGTCGGTGCTCTACCTGCCCTACGATATAATCCTCAGGCTGGACGAGGAGGAGCTGAGGATGCAGGTGCCTGAGGACCTCAGGTTGCTGTCCGAGGTCGTGAGCTCCGTCCTGCACATATACGGCTTCTCGGCAAGGGGCTCACGTGGGTTCGGCCTAGCGGAGGAGCGGTACCCGGAGGGCCATGCGGTCCTCGCAGGAGTCGGGAAGGTCAAGTTCTCCTCGCCTCGGGAGATGGCGGAAGGGATGCACTCTCTGTGTCTGGCTTTGGAAAGGAGGGAGGTATGAACCAAGGTCCTTACGTTTCCAAGGGATACTTGGCCATCTCTTTGGACCCCATCCATGTAGGGACAGGGGAACAGAAGATGGCCAGGGTGGACAAATCCATAGTTAGGGAGCCAAGCACGGACCTCCCGAAGGTCCCGGCCACCTCGATCGCCGGCTCCCTCAGGGCCTACGTGGGGCTACACTATGCGGACAGGTTCATGAGGGAGGGGGCTGGCAGGCTCCCCTCGAACTGCGCTGAGGACCCGGGGATGAGGTTCTGCATGAAGCCCGATTGTCCGATATGCGTGATATTCGGGTTCCCGGAGGGGGAGAAGGGGAAGAGGGGGTTTATGAGCATGGTGCAGTTCTTCGATGCCCACATAGCCTTCTTCCCCGTGAGGACCATGGTGGGTCCGGTATGGGTCACCTCCCCTGCGGTCCTCGGTGGGATGGTGGAATCGGGCCTCCTTCCCGAGGACGGACCTGCGGTGGAGTTGGGACCGGACGAGAACGGACTCCAGACGGATGTCAAGGGGGGGAAGCTGAACCTCGGGTGGGTGCTCCTCGACGTCAGGGCGGGTTCGAGCCCCCTTTCGGAGTCAGGAAGGAGGGGACTCAAGGGGATGGGGGTGCCAGGGGTGGTGCTTGACAGGCTCGTGCTGGTTCCGGACAAGCTCTTCGGCCAGGTCGTGAACAGCAACCTCGAGGTGCGAACTTCTACTGCGATAGACCCCTTCACGGGCTCGAGCCTCGAGGGGGCGCTGTTCACCTACGAGGCCATACCCAGGTCCACTGTATTCGCTTTCTCGGCTATATACAAGGACCCAAGGAACTTCCAGCTCGGAGGTCAGAAGCTGACCAAGGAGGTGGGATGGGTGGTGGAGAACGTGGAGATGGGGATGAAGTACTGGGAGTTTTTGGGGATAGGAGGGATGGTGACAAGAGGTATGGGCAGAATGAGGGTACTGAACGCATAGGGGGGGACCATGCCCGGGAAAGTCGAGAACTACGATTTCTTCTGCGTTGACTACGCCAAGAGGCTTGCGGACGCCGTATCCGAGGAAGTGAGGTCGAGGAAGGTGACGCCCAGGGACTTCGAGAAGGCCGTGACCGAATGCCTCGAGGTCCTGGAGCACGACGGGGTGTACGCATTCCTGCTCTACATGACGTGGAGGGAGTTCAGCGGGACCGAGGTTGAAAGGAGGGTGTACTCGAAGTTGGACTCCCTGTTGGTGGGGAAGAAGGGGGCGGATTCCCTCCTCCGCCTCGGGGAGATAGGGCTGCCCGGGGCGGAAAGTCCCGCTCCCTTGGACCTTGGAAGGGAGCTCTCCGAGGACCTGGACAGCCTCCTGTTCGCCAAGGACCTGCTGGAGCGCACCCTCATATACGCAAGGTACCACGCCAAGGGGATGGCCTCGGAGGAGTAGATGGACTGCGGGATCTTCGGCGTCTACGGACACAGAGAAGCGTCGAGGCTTACATGGCTCGGGCTCTACGCCCTCCAGCACAGGGGAGACGAGGGGGCCGGGATAGTCTCTGGGGACGGGAGGACCCTCTATCAGAGGAAGGGGATGGGGCTCGTGGCGGAGGTCTTCCCGGGGCCGGAGTCCTTAGAGCCCCTCAAGGGCCACCTGGCCATAGGGCATACGAGGTACTCGACTACGGGGGCGAGCGTGCTGGCCAACGTCCAGCCCTTCGTGGCGAACTGCAAGGGGGAGCCGTTGGCCATAGCCCACAACGGAAACCTTACCAACACCTACACCCTCCGCAGGGAGCTCGAGCGGACCGGCTCCCTATTCCAGACCACTATGGACAGCGAGGTTATAGTACACTTGGCCGCAAGGTCGGACATGGGTTCCCCCGTAGAGCGCCTAATCCAAGCCCTGAACCAGGTGAGGGGGGCCTTCTCCCTGCTCTTCGCCACAAAGGACGAGGTCATAGCCGTCAGGGACCCTTACGGCTTCAGGCCCCTCAGCCTCGGAAGGCTGGACGGGGCGTGGATAGCCGCCTCCGAGACCTGCGCCTTGGACCTCATAGGGGCTGATTACATAAGGGACATAGAGCCCGGCGAGGTCGTCGTCTTCGGGGATGACGGCATAAGGTCCTTCTTCCCCTTCCCCGAACCTCCCCGCAGGGCCTTCTGCATATTCGAGTACATCTACTTCTCCCGGCCGGACAGCAGGATATTCGGGGACTACGTGGACAAGACCAGGAGGAAGCTGGGCAAGAACTTAGCCTTAGAGCATCCTGCGGAGGCCGACATAGTCATATCTGTCCCGGATTCGAGCAACACGGCGGCCTTAGGCTATGCGAGCCGCTCTGGGCTCAGGTACGAGATAGGCCTCATCAGGAACCACTATGTAGGAAGGACCTTCATCCAGCCCGACCAGACGATAAGGGACTTCAAGGTGAAGGTGAAGTTCAACCCCGTGGGAGGGGTGCTCAAGGACAGGAGGGTGGTGGTGGTCGAGGACTCCATAGTCCGCGGCACCACCATGCGCCAGCTCGTGAGGATGCTGAGGGAAGCCGGCGCCAGGGAGGTCCACGTGAGGGTCTCCTGCCCCCCCATACGCTTCCCCTGCTTCTACGGCATGGACTTCCAGACCCACGGGGAACTCATAGCTTCCAAGCGTTCGGTGGAGGAGATAAGGGAGTTCATAGGCGCCGACAGCTTGGGGTACCTGTCCAAGGAAGGCATGCTGGACGCCATGCCCGGAAACCCGGAGGATTACTGCACCGCATGTTTCGACGGGGAGTACCCCGTCGAAGTCGAGGAGGAGACCGGGAAGCTCAGGCTGGAGGGGATGGTGCTTTGAGGTGCCTCGTGGTGAGGCTGAGTTCGTTGGGGGACGTGGTGCTTGCGACAGCCGTCCTGGACCCCCTGAGGGAACTTGGGAGGATAACTTGGCTTACAGGACCTCCCTACGACTCCCTGCTCAGGAACGACCCAAGGATAGACGAGGTGGTCGTATGGGAGGGAAGGTTCCCCTGGAGGCTCCTCAGGTCTGGGAGGTTCGACGTCGTCGTAGACCTACACCGGATACCGAAGACCTTGCTCCTTTCGGCCTTGGTCCCGGCAGGGAGGAGGTTGGGATATCCCAAAGCCCGCAGGGCCAGGGTGGAGTTGGTGAGAGGGAAGAGAGCTTCGCCCGTCCCACATGTGGTCGCAAGGTACCTCGGGACCCTGGCCCCGCTCGGAGTTCGGACGGATGGAAGGCCCCGGATATTCGTATCCGAGGAGGCCAGGAGGCGTGCCGAGGGGCTCCTTAGGGACGTACCCACGCCGTTCGTGGCCGTGGCTCCCGGGGCCAAGTGGCCCACCAAAAGGTGGAGGCCGGAGGCCTTCGCAGAGGTGATAGGGAAGCTCGTGGACCGAGGGTGCGGCGTGGTCCTCGTGGGGGAGGAGGGGGAGGAGGAATTCTCGGACGAGGTGAGGAGGCTGGCGGGCAGGGACGTGCCCTCCCTTGTGGGCAAGACCGACCTTCCCACCTTGGCCGGGGTGCTGTCACTCGCATCCGCTCTCTTGGGGAACGACAGCGGGCCAGTGCATTTAGCCAACGCAGTGGGGACACCGGCCGTGGCCATATTCGGCCCGACCCATCCCAAGCTCGGGTTCTACCCCCTCGAGGGGAGGGCGCTCACCGCCGACCTCCCCTGCTCCCCATGCAGCCTCCACGGCGAGGGGCCGTGCAGGAGGGGGGGGAGGATGTGCATGCACGAGGTGACCCCCGACGAAGTCCTGGGGGCCCTGGAGGAGTTCCTCTTTAAGTAAGGAGGTGGCCATGGAGGAGAAGGACAGGAACTCCCAGCTCTTCTTCAGCCTCGTGGCCATGTTCCAGACGGCTGCCATGCAGCAGATGGGAAAGCTTATAAACCCCGTAACCGGTAAGATCGAAAGGGACCTAGAACAGGCGAGGTTTTCGATAGACATCCTCGGCATGCTCCAGGAGAAGACCAAGGGGAACCTCACGGACGAGGAAAGGAGGTTCCTGGACCACGTGCTCTTCGAACTAAGGCTGAACTACGTGGACGAGGTGGAGAAGGACAAAAAGGAGAAGAAGGAGGATGTTGAAAGTACCTCTAAAGCTGAGGCCGATACTGAAGGAAAAGATATGGGGGGGAAGGAACCTGGAGAAGGTCCTAGGAAGGGAGCTTCCCCCTGAGGTCAAGGTCGGGGAGTCCTGGGAAATTTCTGAGCATATGGACGACGTGAGCGTAGCCTGCGAGGGTCCCCTCTCGGGGATGGACCTCAGGCAGCTCATGAGGTCCTACGGGGGGTCGCTCCTGGGGAGCTTGGGGATGGAGCTCTTCCCCGACCGCTTCCCCCTCCTCGTAAAGTTCGTGGATGCAGGGGAGAGGCTGTCGGTCCAGGTCCATCCAGACGACGCCTACGCCCTCAGGAACGAGGGGGACCTGGGAAAGACCGAGGCCTGGTACGTCGTGTGGGCCGAGCCCGGTGCCGAGCTGGTGCTCGGGTTCTCGAGGGATACCTCGCCGGAAGAGGTGAGGAGGTCCCTGGAGGAAGGGACCTTAGAGGAACTTCTGAGGTGGGTCCCTGTCTCCGAGGGGGACGTGGTCTTCCTCTCCCCGGGCACCCTGCACGCATTGGGGGAGGGGATATTAGTGTACGAGGTCCAGGAAAGCTCCGATGTCACTTACAGGCTCTACGACTGGGGGAGGGGAAGGGAGGTTCACATAGATAAGGCCTTGGACGTTCTAGAATACGGTCCCGTAGAACTTCCCAAGGCCAGGGGGCTGACCCTGGAGGAGGCCGGCGGTTACAGGACCTTCCTGGTCGCATGTAGGTACTTCGCTTTGGAGAGGCTCGAGGTGTTCTCCGAGATGGCGGGAGAATGCGACGGGAGGAGCTTCCACGCCCTCTCCCTGATAGAAGGGGAAGGGTTGCTCGTCTGCGGAGGAGGAAGCTTGGAGGTCCGTAGGGGCGAAAGTCTCCTCCTTCCGGCCGACCTCGGGGGTTACCGTCTGGAGGGAAGGCTCGTGGCCCTACTGAGCTTCGTGCCGGACTTGGTCCAGGACGTCGTGGGCCCCCTGAGGGAGGCAGGTTACGGGAAGGACGAAATAGGCTCGGTGGTGAGGGAAGGTACATGCTCCTAAAGGGGAGGTACAGACACCTCAAGAGGTACAGGCAGATAGCCGGGGTGCTCTTCAAATACGGCTTCAGCGAGATAGCCGACAGGCTCGGGCTTCCTTCGAGGCTCGGGCTGGGGAGGAGGCAGAGGAGGGCACAGGTTCGTAAGGTCTCCTACCCTGTGAGGTTCAGGATGGCCTTGGAGGAGCTGGGGCCCACATTCATAAAGCTCGGGCAGGTCCTGAGCATGCGCTCCTTCCTCATCCCCCCCGAGCTCGCATCCGAACTCTCCAAGCTCCAGGACGAGGTGGCCCCCGCACCATTCGAGGAGATAAGGAGGGTGGTAGAAGGCGAACTCGGAGGGCCTATCTCCTCCTTCTTCTCGGACTTCTCCGAGGAGCCGGTCGGCTCGGCCTCCTTGGCCCAGGCCCATCCAGCGGTGACGAGGGACGGGGAGGAGGTGGTGGTGAAGGTGCAGAGGCCAGGGGTGGAGGAGATCGTGAAGGTGGACTTAGAGATATTGATGGACATAGCTAAGCTCGCCGAGAGGTACATCCCCGAATCCAGGCAGTACGACCCCACGGGGGTCGTAAGGGAACTGGCCAAGACCACCCGGAGGGAGCTCAACTTCAAAAACGAGGCGAGGAACGTAGAGATCTTCTCCCGGAACTTCTCCGACTTCGACGGTATGTACATACTCCGGGTGTACTGGGACCTCTCATCCGCCAAGGTCCTCACCTTGGAGAGGATAAAGGGGATAAAGATATCCGACCTTGATGCCATAAGGGCCTCAGGCATAGACCCCAAGGACCTGGCCGTGACCGGGGCCAGGGCCGTGCTGAAACAGATGTTCGAGGACGGCTTCTTCCATGCGGACCCTCATCCCGGAAACCTCTTCGTCCTGGAGGGAGGAGTGATAGCCCCGGTGGACTTCGGCATGGTGGGTAGGCTGGACGAGAAGATGAAGGAGGAGCTTGCGGATGTGGCCTTCTACGCCGTGCAGAAGGACGTGGACGGGATAGTGCACACCCTCATAAGGCTCGGAGTCCTCCCGGAGGATGCCGACGTCCGCTCGTTCGGGGCGGACGTGGCCGACCTGGTGGACAGGTATTACGGACTCCCGCTCGGGAGGGTGGACGTGAGGGAGGCCCTCCAGGAAGGTTACGAGCTTATGCATAGGTACAGGCTGAGGGTACAGCCGAGCTGGATGCTTCTGGGGAGGGCGTTGGGGACGTACGAGGAGGTAGGGAGGATGTTGTACCCCGACTTAGACCTCCTCTCCATGGCCCGCCCCTACATAAGGAGGCTCGTGAGGGAGAGGTTCGGGATGAAGAGGGGGTTGAGGGAGCTCGTGGCCGTAGCCGACGACCTCAGGAAGCTCGCAAGGGCGCTCCCGTACGAGCTGGAGAGGACCCTGGGGAAGGCCGCCAGGGGCGAACTCGGGGTGGAACTCAGACACAGGGGGCTGGAGAGGTTCATGGACGAGCTGGACAAGGCCTCCAACCGCTTGGCCTTCGCTTTGGTCGTGGCCGCCCTCATAGTCGGCTCGGCCCTCGTCCTTCAGCTCGACCGGGGTCCCTTCCTCTTCGGATATCCCGCCTTCGGGGTCTTGGGTTTCCTCTTCGCTGGGATATTGGGCATATGGCTTGCGATAGCGATCCTGCGCTCGGGAAGGATGTAGAGGACCTCCCCTTGGAGAGGGAGCTTCTCAGGAAGCTCGTCCACATAAGCTCCCTGAGCATACCCTTGGGCCTATGGCTCGTGCCCAAGGTCCCGGCCCTTGCGATATTGGGGGGGGTGACCGCCCTCTTCTTAGGGGCTGACATACTGCGCTTCTTCCGGACCTCCTTCCGGGGCTTCTTCTACAGGACATTCGGCCCGCTCCTCAGGGCTCACGAGAGGAGGGACCTCACCGCCTCCACGTACCTCCTCCTGTCTTCCTTCATCTGTGCCTCGGTCTTCGGAAGGGACGTGGCGATATTGGCCACCTTATACCTCATATTGGGGGACAGCTCAGCAGCACTGGCAGGACGACACATAGGCAGGACGAGGATATGTGGGAGGAAGACCTTGGAGGGGAGCCTCGTGGGGCTTTCCGTGAACCTGGCCTTAGCCCTCGTCCTTCCCCTCCTCCCCTTCGAAGCTGAGGCGGCAGGGGCCCTGGTTGCGGTGCTGTCCGAGCTCCTGCCGGTCGTGGACGACAACTTCGCCATCCCCTTAGCCTCCGGCCTTACCATGTACCTTCTGTCCTGAGGGGGCATCATGTTGGACGAACTCAAGGAGGAGGTCTGCAGAAGGAACAGGGAACTTTCCCTCTACGGGCTCGTGGCATGGACGAGCGGTAACCTCAGCGGGAGGGACCCCGAGACCGGGCTCGTGGTCATAAAGCCGAGCGGGGTGTTGTACGAGGAGATGGAACCTGAGGACATGGTCGTGGTGGACATGGACGGGAGGGTCGTGGAGGGGAGGCTGAGGCCGTCGGTGGACCTCCCACATCACCTCTTCCTCTACAGGAACCTCCCGGACGTCGGGGGTATGGCCCACACCCACTCCCCCTACGCCACGAGCTTCGCAGCCCTCGGGAGGCCCATTCCCGTCTACCTCACATCCATAGCCGACCTCTTCGGAGGGCCCATACCGTGCGCCAGGTTCGCCACCAACCTGGGGGACGACATAGGAAGGGCGATACTTGAAGCCAAGGGGAGGGGGCCGGCCGTGCTCCTTAAGAACCACGGGGTCTGGACGTTCGGCCGGAACCCCAAGGAGGCCTTGAGGGCGGCGGTGATGGTGGAGGAGGTCGCCAAGACCTGCCACCTCGCCCTCCTCTTGGGCAGGCCGGAGGAGCTCCCTCCCGAGGAGGTGGAGAGGTGGTGGGACAGGTACCACACGAGGTACGGGCAGGATGTCTGAACCTACCGCAGTCTACTCCGACTACAAGCTGCACTACGAAATAGACGGGGAGACCCAGGTCCCCCCTGAGGAACTTCCTCCTCCGAGGAGGGCGGAGGAGCGAAGGAGGATGGACTTCATCCTGCGCTTGGGGAGGTTCGGGAGGGGGGAGAAGGTCCTGGACTTAGGTTGCGGGGCGGGCTGGGCCAGCAGGATGCTCTCCGAGGCCGGCGTGAGGACCTTCGGCCTTGACCTCTCCAGGAGGGGGCTGAGGAAGGCGAAGGGCGTGGCTCCCGAGGCGAGCTTCGTCTTCGGGGACGGTTATTCCCTCCCCTTCAAGGAAGGGAGCCTGGACGGTGCGGTGCTCTCCGAGGTCCTGGAGCACCTGGTGGACCCCGGAGGGGTCCTCTCCGAGGTCCACAGGGTCCTCAGGCCGGGCGGAAGGCTCGTGGTGAGCGTGCCCTACAGGGAGG
>QNCW01000024.1 GCA_003645885.1 Candidatus Latescibacterota bacterium
AGCTCCAGTTCCGCGTCGTGCGAAAGGTCGAACTCCGTCCCCCTGACCGAGGCCACCGATACAGGGGTCTCCACCTCAAATTCCCTGCCCGACCTAACCTTGCTGTAGACCTCCCCCACGAACATCCTCACCCTGCCCGTGGGCCTCAGAACCCTCCCGAGCCCCTTCGCCTCGACCACAAGCTCGGTATCCTCGTTCACGAGCACCCTGCTCCCGTCGGCCACGAACACGAGCACGGCCCTGCTCAGGATCCCCGTGCGAAGCTCGCTCCCCTGGTAAAGCCGGAGCCCTTTTGCAGCCAACTTCCACGGAGCCCTTTCTTCCTCCCTCCACTCCACCTTTCCGCTCACCGACACCACCACGGCTACAGGCTCCTCGGAGAAAGAACTATGAGCAAGGAGTGTCAAAGCTGCCAGTAAGGTCCACATCCGAGGGCTCCCAGAAGGCATCCAAGATCTTGGAGCTATAAAAAAGTCGGGGTGAGAGGATTTGAACCTCCGACTCCCTGGTCCCAAACCAGGTGCGCTACCTGGCTGCGCCACACCCCGACGACCTCCTTTAAATTATTAAAAGCTCACGGATATGTCAAGAGGATTTATCCGGGCCACCTATAACTTCTACCCTCACCTTCGCCTCCTCAGCTCCTCCAGCCGCCTCCTTATCTCCCTTTCGTACCCCTGGTCGCTCGGCCTGTACCAGCCCCCCTCCACGCCCTCTGGGAGGTATCGCTGTTCCACCCAGTGGCCTGGGTAGTCGTGGGGGTTCTTGTAACCCCTTCCGTGCCCCGAGGTTCTCCCGTCCCTGTGGGAGTCCTTGAGGTGATCGGGGACCTCCCCTGCTCCCTTCTTCTCTATCTCCCCGAGGACCTTAAAGTAAGCTCCCACGCTGTCGGACTTCGGAGCCGTGGCCAGGTAGAGCGTGGCCTGGGCTAAGTGGTACTGTGCTTCGGGAAGGCCAACCCACTCCAAGGCCCGGGCGCAGGCGGCCACGACGCATATGGCGTTCGGGTCGGCGAGGCCCACGTCCTCGGAGGCCAATATCAGAAGTCTCCTCATTATGAACCTCGGATCCTCCCCGGCCTTTATCATCTTGGCGAGCCAGTATAAGGCCGCATCGGGGTCCGAGCCCCTTACGCTCTTTATGAAAGCGCTTATGGTATCGTAGTGCTCATCCCCCGCCTTGTCGTACCTGACGGCCCTGCGCTGCACGGATTCCTGGGCCACGTCCAGGTCTATCCTGATCGTACCGTCCGGGCCGGGAGGCGTGGACTCCACGGCAAGCTCCAACGCGTTCAGGGCGACCCTTGCGTCCCCTTCCGCCGTACGGGCCAGATGGCGCAAAGCCTCCTCGGAGACCTCCACCTTCCTGTCGCCGTAGCCGCGCTCCGGATCGGAGAGCGCCCGGCGAAGGAGGGTCAAGATGTCCTCCTCGGTCAAGGGACGAAACTGGAAGACCCTCGCCCGGCTCAGAAGCGGGCTTATGACCTCGAAGTAGGGGTTTTCGGTCGTGACGCCGATTAGGACTATGGTCCCGTCCTCCACGTAGGGAAGGAGGGCGTCCTGCTGGGCCTTGTTCCACCTGTGGATCTCGTCCACAAGGAGTATGGTCCTCTTCCCCTGTAGGACCCTCCGCTCCTGCGCCTCCCTGACTATCCTCCTCAGGTCTTCCACCCCGGCCAGCACAGCGCTTAAAGTCTCGAAATGGCTCTCCGTGCGGTTGGCTATCACCATGGCCAGGGTTGTCTTCCCGGTCCCCGGAGGCCCCCAGAAGATGAGGGAGGAGAAGAGCCTGTCCGACTCTACGGCCCGCCTGAGGAGCTTGCCCTTGCCGAGTATATGTCCTTGGCCCACGAACTCCTCCAGGGTCCTCGGCCGCATGCGGGCGGCCAAGGGAGCCCCGCGGGCTATGTCTTCCTTCCTGGCGGAGGTGAAGAGGTCCATCGCTTCTGCTTCACCCACTCGGGTTTATCTCCTTAACCTTCTATCAACTTGTGAACCCCTTCAAGATCCCCACCCCTACTGAGGGACCCAGCCTCCGGGCCGTCCGTCCCTCGTATCCCTCCCCAGCCCCCGACAATGTGGCCACGTCGGCCAGGCGGTCCAGGAGCCTGCCCAGCTCGTCTGGATGGAGGTACGGGTCGGTCCAAGCGTTCTCGTGGCCCCGCAGGTACTCCAACCTGTCCCGGTAGTCCAGGAAGCGGTAGGTCTCCGACGGGACCCTATCGGGCCCCTGGAACTTCACAGCCCTACGTATCCTCTCCTTGGATGTCACAGCTCCTCCTTCACCTTAGGGGCACCGAGGCCGCCCTGTAGGTCCTCCCCTTCACGGGGACCTCCCACCTCACCGGCTTCCTCACTTTCTCGAGCTTCCTTATCAGCTCCCTCAACTTCGGGAGGCTCCAGGCGGGCGTGGAGACGCTCCGCCCCGGAGGTCCTTTGATGTAAGTGTTGGGCGTAGAAAGCAGCACCCCTCCGGATATCCCGTAGGCGTTCTCCTCTATCACGGCCCCTATCCTCCTTCGCTCACGACTTATCTCGACCGTGACCGTGGGGACCGAGGTGGGGGTGGGATACCTGTAGAACCTATATCCCCTCGGCCTGAACTTCCCTACATCCGGCACCTCGCTAAGTTCCATCTCCACGTCCTTCACCCACCTTCCCACCGCCAACAGCTTCACCGCCCGCACGAGGCCCCTGAGGGAGGGGTAGAGGTCCGCGTACTCGTAGAAGTGCTCCTCCAACTGCCTTGCGAACTCCTCCGCGGGAACCTGGCCGCTCTGGCTGTCGACACCTATAACTATCTCTTCGAAGTTCATGACGAAGAGGGCGGAAAGCCCTTCCATCTTAACTTCCTCCCTTATCAAGACCTTCTTGGGCTTGAATATGGGAGCTGCGAAATATGTGGCCACGAAGCGCATGCCCTTGGCCCTATCTGGGATGGACAGGTACCCGGGGACCTCGGGCAGGACCGGCTCCTTCGTCTCGGGGTCGACCCCCATCGCCAGAGCCTTCAGCCTCCTGTCGGCCAGGAAGAGGAGGTATCCGAAGTGGGTGTCCCTCAGGTACGGAGGGTCGAAGCGCACGGTGAAGAACTTCGGGGTCTCGGCGAACAGGGCGGAGGAGAAGGGCTTAAGCCCTCCCTCCGGCTCTATGCTCACCTTGGGGAACTCCCCCCTTCGGGCCACCTCTAAGGCCAGCATGAGGTCGTCCAAGGCCAAGGGAGGATGCGTCCCGTCCGGAGGGTCCCCCCACAGGGTGAGGTACTTGGTCTCAGGGTCGAACACCGCCCCCTTTACATCCCCTATCCCCGAGAGGGCTATCCCGTATCTTCTCCACCTCTCGTCCTGGGAGAGCCAACTTTCCAGGAGCCAGAGGTACCTCTCGGCCTCCCTGGCCCTCGCGCTCGTGCTGTCGTAGCTCAGGTACTCCCGGAAGCTACGGGCAGCCTCCTCCAAACTATCCGGAACCTCCTTCAGGGCCATGGCCCTCCTGTAGGCATCCTCGGCCCTCAGTTCCCTGAGCCTCCTTTTGGCCTCCTCGGCGAAAGGGCTCTCCGGATACCTCCTCAGGAACTCCTCGTAGGCCTCTACGGTGTCCAAACGGAGGGTCTCCTCCCAGTGCTTCCGCACGGGAGGGCCGCAGGATGCGGTGAAAATCAGGATTAGGATAATGACGTACCTATACATGTCATAACAAGTTCGCTACGGTAATTGCCCGGCAGCGGTAAGCAACTCGGCCAGGAAGTCTCTGACCAGGCCACGCCGCAAGCGTTCGTGGTAGTACTGGTTGTAATAGTTCCGCAGGCACTGATAGCAACTGGTCTCCTCGCCACACTCGCACCGATCCACCCGCCGCCAGGCGGCACGGAAGACCAGGGGAAGGTTCTCGGCTATCCGGCGGACCAGAGCTGCTCCGCCGGGCACATTATCGAAGAGAACCAACGCTGGGCTGGGGCTGCCAGAATATGGATACAATGTCCCGTCCAGGTCATTGCGGGGGATGCCCAGCGCCTCGCTGGCCCCTTCCAGCAGGGCATACAGCACCGAAAGCCACAAGTCCCGATCCGACGTCACCGCCAGCGGCCCTTCAAAACGCAGTTCCAGTACGTCGGTGAGGAACTCGTGACCCAGGTGATATGTTTCCATCCGGCCATTGCACGGGCGACCGGTGCGAGGGTCCGTATGCACCTGCTCACCCCGTGAAGAACGGCGAGCAGGCCGGGGAGAAAGCGGTGGAGCGGGTTCGGCATAGCCACAGACGGTACACACCCGGAAGCCAGCCCCGGCATAGCCTGTATTGACAAGGGCCATCTTGCCGTAGCGGGAGTAGCGGTGCAGCACACGAACCCGGTCGCTGGAAAGCGAAGGCACCGTTTCGAGCGGAGGAGCATCCACCTTGTACTCGGCGAAGAAGACCCGGGAGGCGTAGAAGCGTTCCGGGCGGCTTTCACCCGGCTCTTCTGTATCCCGTGCCGCCAGGAAGCCGAACTCCGGTATCAAAAAACGCCCATACTGCCTGGGCCAGCCAGCGAAGAGAGAGGCTCCACAAACCTCGCAGGTGTTTCGGTCCAATCGCTCTGAGGAACTATGATATCGCCCGCACTCAGGACAGACAGCGTATTCAACCACCTGCCAGTCCCGCCCCGGCTGCTTGTAAATCCCCCCGCCGGTCCACACCCGCTTGGCGGCCACCACCTGACCGCCGGGAGCATATTCGGCGATGGCCATCCGCAAGTCACGCTGTAACTCAACCAGTGCTGCTTCACGCACGGGGACGTGCGCCGTGCGCAGTTCCACCACATCGGTAGGGAAGCCGTATTTAGGCAGGACATTGCGGGAGCCCAGGAAACCTAGCAGCTCCCGTGACCGTACCGTGGCGGCAACTCCTTTGTAATGCTGGGCAAGCTTGTAATTCTCTTGCCTAGCGGCTTCTTGTTGCAAATTACGGTAAAGGTCCAGGTCGCCGGTAACCTCACGGGCTGCCAAGTCCAGGATGCCATCTCCCTTTTCATTAATCAATCGGGGAAGCCAGGCCCACTCCTCCAACCCCAGTGTCCCGTGCAGGGAAGAAGGGACAATGCGGTAAAGGGCTTCGGTAACATCTGAAGGGCGTGATCTCACATACTCACGGAGCAGGTCTGGCCCGGACTCCCCCTCTTCAGGTGCGAAGAAGTCTCCCACATTGTGAAACCGCCGTCCCTTTTCCCGGTCGGCCCAGCGGAAGAAGGCGGCCAGGAGGACGGAGTGGACGTGACGACGTACAATCTTCTCGTTTTCCACTACCACAACGGGAGGATGAATGTGTCCGGCGACCAATCGGCGCGGGTCTGCGTAGTGGCTCAGGTCATGGGAACGACGTTGGGCGTAGGTGAGGGCGAAGGCAGCAGTATCGGTCCGACGGCCAGCCCGTCCCGCCCGCTGGAGATAGTTTGCCGTAGTAGGCGGAACATTGCGCATCAGCACCGCTTGGAGGCTGCCCAAGTCCACGCCGAGTTCAAAGGTGGTTGAGCAACTGAGGAGGTTAATTTTGCCTCGGACGAAACGGTCCTGGACCTTGCCTGCCTGGTCAGAACGCCACTGGGCAGTGTGCTCTTCGGCCTCCAGAGGGATGGGTTTCATATAGAGATAGAGGTGACGATAATGGTTTTCCCGCCAGAAAGGGTCCTCGGGGGAGACAGATTCCAGCGTGCCATCGCAGCCGTAGGTGGGACACACACCACGCAGGTTGACGGGAGAGACGGCCTGGCATCGATTGCAACGATAGAGGGGTGGCTTACCGTCTATGACCGGCACCCACTCCCAGAGACGGTAGTTGAGCCGGTACACCACGCCCACCCGCTTACGATTCTCAGGGAGAAGGTGTGTCTGCCAAACCGTCCCCGGGGCTGTGAGGTGCCGCCATAGCCCCTGCAACGTCTCCTGGGCCACACGCCGGGCCTCGCCTTCGGTGAGGGAGGAGGAGCGCCTCAGCAAGCGCACCAGAAAGTCCAGCCGCCGGTTGCTTCCTCGGCCGGGCAGCCAGCCGAAAATCCCCCACCTGCTATCTCCTTTGGCTTCCCGCACAAAGAATTCCTTGTTGCGGGGAGCAAAAGCATTGCTTCTAGGGTCAACTCCTTTCGGATAGGTAACGGCTCCCTGGCGGCGCAAGCTGTCCAAAAGGACAAGCAACAAGTCCCAGGCCTCATCAGGTGTGAGATTCCAGGGAGCTTCTAACAGTAGCGGGGGAGGTGACCAGCCGGGAGGTCGGACCAAACGGAAGGTAAGCAGCCCCAGTCCTTCCAGGCCAATTCGGTAATCTAAGGCCGTCAATTCCTGCATCAGCCAAGTGCGGACAATACGCAAACGTGCGTCATAGCTCTCTTCTAAAGTGAAGTAATTGGCTTCCTCTGCTTGCTCCAAGACCCGGTTTGCTACATCGTCTAAACGCAATCGTCTTGACCGAGCCACTTCATCTTTTAGGAGAGCTTTCAGGATTAAACGCCGGCGGAGGATCCGTTTGTAAGTGCGCTCAACATAAGGGGCAAAGAAGGCAGCGTCTTGACGACTGTCAGAAAAGGTTAAAAGCTTACGTCCCTCACCAGGGTATATCAGTGCTTGGCCCTCTTTTGCCGGGGGAAGCTCCTGATAGAGCGAGGTTGCCAAGACACTGACCGGTGCATCACGGCTGGTGAGGAAGCGGTAGACCACCCCTGTCGAACGTCGTGCTCCACAGGCGACGCAATGCCGCAATTCCCTGGTCCCTTTAGCCAATTCAACCCGGTAGACGGTTACCCGGGGACTCTCCGCCGGACAATCACAGCCGACATCGGCATCTCGGCCTGGTGCCAAAGCACCACATCCCAAACATAAGGTGTACGGTTCCACCCGCTCCTTTTCCAACTCCTCTAGGCTTTGGCCCGCCACAACGGCCTCGTCCTCATCGGGTTGCTGGATTCGCTCGGTGAGGACAAAGTAAGCCAAGCGGCCTGTAGGTTCCTCGCCCAGCACGCTGCTCTGTTGCAGATAGTGAGACCCTCCTAATGTCACTTCCCGCCCCACCACATAGGCCGTCCCGCAGCGAGGGCAGGTAGCCAACTCGAAGACCCGTGCACCACAGTGTGGGCAAACCTCCTGACGGGTCAAGAAGAGGAAGGGCTTTCCGGCAGCGCGACCACCTTCCCGGTGAGCCACTTCGTTCAGACAGACGAAGGCCCCCTCCAGTGCCCGGGCAAATAGGTGATAGCGGGTGGGGAGCAGCGGCACTTCTTCTTTCCCCGGCCGGGCCCTCACAGCCAGGTCCACCAGCTTTACCAGGTGCTCCAATGCATCCGGCTCATTGGGGAAAACCTCAGGGGCCAGGTCGGTGAGAGCACACGGCTCCTTCAGGGCTTGACGCAATTGATGCAACCGACCGTCGCCACGAAGAAGGAGATAGAGCAAGCGCCCGATGCGTTCTTCCCCGGCAGCCTGGAGAGCCTGCACACGGCTCTCCTCCACTACCGATTGGGGAACGCCGGCTTGGAGAGCAGCCTGGCACAAATCCTCTATATCCCCGTTGCCTTCTATAACAGCGCTAAGAGTTTCATACAAAGCTGGAGAGCCCTCACCCCAGCGCTCACCCAATGCCGCTTCTGGTTCCCGTTCAGCCTCCACAACATCCTGCCGTTGGGGGTCGTTCTCTACCCACTCAAAACGCTCACCGAAAAGCTCGCTGGCAAAGCGGGCAACGGCGGGGAAATCCTCCCGTCCCCGTCCCAGGGTAGCGCTCGTTGCTATGCAGCGAAGACGTCCTGGTTCGCTACGCACCACCCGGTCCTTCAGCCGACGCAACAGCATAGCTATCTCGATGCCCTCTGCGCCGCCATAGATGTGCGCTTCGTCCAGGACGGTGAAGCGCCAAAACTGCCCCGTCTCCTCATCGAAGAACTCGCAATCCTCAGGACGAAGTAAAAGGTATTCCAGCATAGCATAGTTGGTGAGGAGGATATGCGGCGGTCTTTCCCACATCTGCCGCCGGCTGAGCAACTCGTTGGGGATACGTGGTTCTTCGGGAAATTGATCACGAAAATGGGCCTCGGCGGCGTCGTCTTTCTCTTCCGTTTCCCCTGTGTAACGCCCGAAGGTGATAGCTGGGAAATCCTTCAGGATACGCCGTAGCCGTTTCAACTGGTCATTCGCCAGCGCGTTCATCGGATAGAGTAGCAAGGCGCGCACGCCGGGGCGTTCCAGTGTCCCGGCCTCCTGCTCACGCAGCAGGTGGTCCAGGATGGGGATAAGGAAGGCTTCGGTCTTACCGCTTCCCGTCCCGGTGGCGATGACCACGTTACGGCCACCGACTACCACCTTTTCAATCGCTCTGTCCTGATGGAGGTAAAGAGGCCGTTCCAAGGGCAATGCATCCGAGCAGAGATTACGAAAGCTGGGATGGAGTACGCCGTCCTGGATCATTTGCTCGATAGAGCGGCCCAAACGGAAAGGGATCGCGGCCTCCAAAAGGGGGCCACGCACCAGAAAATCGGGGGCAGTAAGGGCTTCCCAAAACTGGTGGCGTAGTTCGGGGTCCCGGAAGAAGTAAATAGTTTTCAGGTAGCGAGTGTAGTCATCTCGGATACGTTTCGTTGTTTCTAAAGGATGTAACTTCATTAATATGCACCTAATGATAAGGTTTCATCGTTTAGCTCAAAAAACTTACAGGTTCCCTAAAAGAGAACTCTGGGTCTACACGCTGTTTCAGAGTTACTCCCACTTGCCGAAAATTCGGCTTCATCCCCCCATGAGTGAGACGATTATGCTCGAATATCAAATGCTTATGCTGAGTGGAAAACCGACCACATCTACACATATAGACATGATCTGCATTTAGGAAGGTTACAGTCCTTTTTCTCAAGTCCAATGTGACTTGTTCTGCTATTTTAGGGTCCTGAGCACGTAGTAGAACATATAACCGATATGCTCGTTCTATAGGAAAGAACTGAGAGACCTCTTTTCCTTCCGGTCCCTCGATACGCTCAATCCGCCCCCATCCTGCGACGCAGCGAACCCAATATCCAGGCCGGACTACGACCACCGGCACTTGATCAGGATACTTCTTTCCTAACTTCTCCAACAGACGGATAGCCACAGGGTTAGGTAAAGCTTGCTTCAGTATCTTAATAGCTGATAGTAAGTTCCTTTCAAGTAGGGCTAAACTGTCTTCATCTGAAAGTTCGGATTTCTTTGCCTGTTCCAAAACAGCTTCAGGTATTGTCGGTACCTGATCTGGATCCTCCTCACCTAACTTCTCTAATAGACGAACAGCTACAGGATGAGGCAAAGCCTTCTTCAATGTTTCTACCGCTGACTGTATTTGACCTCTGAACGATGCTAAGGCATCTTCATCCGATAGGATACCCTCCTTCACCCACTTTACTATAGCCTGAACAACCTCAGAGCCAATGGGATGCTTTGATAAAAACAACCGTGGTATCTTGTACTTAAGAAATGTGGAAATCCTATCAATAGCTATGATTCTATCTCTTGCCCATTTTATAATAATCTGGATACTAAAGGGATATTTCTTTCGAAGCAATTGCTGTACTGCACGTCTGAGAATAATGGAAACTTCATCAGGTGAAAAAATTCCAACTTCTATCCATTCTGTAGGATGACTTTGTTGTAAGAGCCATTTTATGGCATATTCAATAACTGGCATGGGTAAAGAAAGAGTCTTTTGTGAAGATATTTCTTTAATCCATGTTACTACAAATTCAGGAACGTCGTCAGGGAGAGTTTCTTTATGTCTTAACAGATATATTATTGCATATTCAACAACTTTGTTAAAGATTTCGTCGCTTTGGAGAGCGATTTTCCACTCTACTATAACCTTAATTCCGTCAGGATGCTCTTGGAGGGAGCATTTTACTAAGTACCTGAGAATATTCAGCTTATCATCAATTGAAGGGATACTTTCTACTATCCACTTTGCCATAGCTTGGGCATTACCGAAGGAATCCTGATCAAGCAATTGTTGTATTGTGTATTCCAAAAGAGTAAGGATACTATTGAGGGAAAGAGAACCCTTTCTCAACCATTCCATAATAGCGTTGACACCGCTGATATGTCCACGGCTAAGCAGTTTCAATGCTACCTGTGTTCTAACTTCTTCAAATATATCATCCTCTACAGTGAGTAAAAGTTCACAATTATCGAGCCATTCATCTATGTCTAATTTCCTCAACCGCCTGATGTTCAACTTCCCAAGACGATATTGTACCACATCGGGGAGGACAAACACTGGGACAACAGCCTGGTCGTTTGGAGATGGCCTTTTAAGTGGTCGAGGACTCCAAGGATCCCGTATACCGAACTCTAAAAGATATTTGCCCGGTGGTAAATCTTTTGTTGGAACTGAAAAGTGATACTCCTCTTGAAGGTGGTCTGGTATGTCCACTTCTTTCAAAGGTTCTTCCTCCCAAGACCGCCAGGCAGACCAGAAGCGAACGAAACGATGACGTAGGCGGACAGGTGATCGCCAGCGAAGCGAGAGGTGTACTTTATCTCCTTCCCATACTGCATCTACTTCAGCCTTTTCTACAACAAATCCGCGTTTTACAAGAAGGACAGGAAAGGAAACCTCTTCGGAGGTATCTGGCAACCCACGTAAAGCAAGTTTAAGAGAAAGGTGAGAAGATGTATGGCGCATTGTATCCAAGAAACTTCGCAAATCGAACCGTACACTGGACCGTCCTTTTCTAAAGCGAGGCTTTCGGAGAAGTTTCCCTTCGGTGTCTTCCAAACACAAAGTTACCATAAGTCTATCGCAAGCTCCACCGAACAGGTCAACGAATAAATAAGGTTCTATACTTTGCTCCAAAGCTTCTAAAGGAAGGTCCAAAGGACTGGTCCTCCACTCAGAGGTAAGGGCTTGCTCAGGACTGAGAACGAGCTTCCAACGCAGACGGCGTATGGGTACCGATATTCTCACGGAGACAGTTTCTCCGTCTTGCTTCTTCAACATAAATTGGAGAGGAGCGTCTGACCTGTTATGCTCAACCGTAACCTCATACAAAGCCTCTCCCTCGACCGGTGTTACCTTGCAACCTTCTGTCCCAGGTTGAGGCAATACTTCCAGTTGTGAGAAAGTTCTTATCTGAAATCGAGCTTTACTTTGTGATTTGTCCGGAAGGTATAAAATATCGTGTCCTATAATTTCCGCTGGCAGAACCCGGAAAGAAAGATCTGCCCTATGACCTAATGGGCCACGAACTCTTACTTTGTAATTGCCCATTGGGGAAGAACCTAAATATCTTTTCAGATCCAACACTGCAAACCTATCGTCGAATGATATCTCTCCTTTTTCCTCTAACTCCCTTAAATTCCTAGAGATATTAACATCTGGAAGGGCTGCTCCCTCGTTCTGTATTCGTACATGCCACTTATGAAGTCGTGTCCTATAGGAAGAAGACAGTGGAATATAGACCAAAGGAGGTTCACCAATGTATAAGGGAGGACCTCCATCCTCTGCGGGAAAGAGGTTTTCCCCTTCCAAAGAGGGCTGGTCCTCACTTTCGACAAGAAATTCCGATAAGATTTTATCCCCCTTGCGTACAATAAGTCTCTGAGCTTCAGAAGAAAGTTCGATCTCTTGGACAACGAATTCGTTCCATTTCCCAGGTAATTGAGGGAATTCCTCCACCACACGGAATGTATTCGATGGCTCGGTTTCAAGTTCTATGTCACGGTGAAAGAGAATCCAAAGGGAACGAGCTGGTAAGATATCCTGAGATATTAATTTCTGGGTATTTGGGTCGAAAATCATTAGAGGACAACCGGGATATTGATATAGCTTAAGGGTTTCTTCTTCTAAATCCTGTCCCTTGTAAAGTGCCAGTTCGATGTGATATTCAGAAGCTGGAGCAGATAAGGGTATATCCTTCTCCTCTGTCCTTAAAGCAGGCCCTTCCTGTGTGACCTCAACCGTTTCTTCATGTAATGCCTCTAATTCTGGACCAACATATACACGCCAAACTACCATTACTTCAGATTCAGAGACCGGTATCTGTTGAGACGGCAGGTGTAAACTCGGCCCCCACCATGGGTCCAAGAAAAGTTCAGGTTTGCGGTATCTACCTATCTTTTGGACAGAGGGCTGTGATCTTCCCTTCCACCATTCTCGATACTTATCTACCACTTGAGGTTGAGAAGAAAGCCCCACCTCTTCTGCTGAAGGTACAACACCATATTCCTCAACATGAAGAGCCATTTCACGACAACGCTCGACAAAATCCTCAGCAACCTTCCCACCGTACTGTAAGAAGTTAATAACTGGTTTATTAACTTGATATTGGGTACTTGGCTGATGAAGAAGTTCCTTGATGAATTCAGAGGCGGACAATCCGGTATATTCCGGACGAGTGAGCCAAGGATAGATAAAATGTTCAAAGAAGTTAGGAAGACAGTAATCCGGTATGCCACCGTGTGCTAAGATAGATCTAACATAACGATATCCACCCGAAGAGGGAAAATGAACCTTTCCCAATTCAGAGATAATTCTTTCAAAGAGTTGTCCCCATTGTGCAGTTTGGCTTGAAGAAAGGTTTAAACTCGTAGTCTTACGCACTCCTGACCAAAAATCGCCACTTTCATAACCATGTATTCCCTGGAGAACTAGATAGATAACAAACGAACAGGGGAATTCTCTATGTAACACTTCGTTAGCCCGTACCCATCCCAAATTACAGACCAGTTCACCGATCAGCCTTCCAAGTTCATGGACTTCTTGAGGAGTAATGGTGATCTGTTCCAGGATATGTCCCAGTAGATCAACTTCTTCGATCTGGGGACAAAGTTTCCTTTCCCATTTGTCCAGTTCATTACATACTTCCACAGCTCTCTGACTCCTGTGGAAGGTACATATTGAAGTTATCTTAGAGGACCCCATATTGCCCTCTATTAGTGGACATCTATGGCACAGAATTGACTCAAAAGGCTTTCTTCCCTTTAGCCCTTCCTCCTCTTGAGCCTCTCTATCAGGGCCGGCACGACTTCGAACAGGTCCCCCACGATCCCGAACGTGGCCACTTTGAATATGGGGGCTTCGGGGTCCTTGTTTATAGCGACTATCACGTCCGAGGACTGCATCCCCACGAGGTGCTGGATTGCCCCCGAGATGCCGCAAGCTATGTAGAGCTTGGGGGAGACGGTCCTTCCCGTCTGGCCCACCTGGTGTGAGTAAGGTATCCACCCTGCGTCCACTGCCGCACGGGACGCCCCTACCGCACCCCCCAGGAGCATAGCCAGCTCCCTTATCAGGGCGAAGTTCTCGGGACCTCCGAGCCCCCTACCTCCCGAGACGATTATGTCAGCATCCGCTAAGTTTACGGTCTCCTCCACCTCCTCCACGAACTCCACGAGGGTGGTCCGGGAGGCGAGGTTCTCAGGTCTGGGGCTCCACTTCACCACCTCCCCTTCCCTCCCCTCCTGCCTCGGGGCCTCTTTCATCACCTTGTGACGTACCGTGGCCATCTGGGGCCTGTGGTCCGGGGTGAGGATGGTGGCCATTATGTTGCCCCCGAAGGCTGGCCTGGTCTGAACCAGGAGCCTCCTTTCCTTATCTATCTCCAGCCCCGTGCAGTCCGCTGTCAGCCCAGTCCCGAGCTTTGCGGCGGCCTTGGGGAAGAACGAACGGCCTATGGATGTGGCCCCGCAGAGGATTATCTCCGGCCTTTCGGCCTGTGCCATCTCTGCAAGCACGCCTGCGTAGGTGTCGTCGTGGAACTGGGCGAGCCTTTCGTCGTCCGCCCAGAGAACCCTGTCCGCACCCCTGTATATGAGCTCCCTGACGGCGTCCTCGCCGATGGGCCCGAAGACCACCGCCGTGAGCTTCTCGCCGAGGTCGTCCGCCAGCCTCCTTCCTACGTTCAGAAGCTCGTAGGCGACCCCGGAGACCTTCCCGTGGCGCTGCTCAGCGAAGACCCACACGCCACGGTACTTCGATGTGTCCATCCCGGTCCTCACAACTTCCTCGAGCTCGAGGGCTCCCAGGGGGCATGCCTCCACGCAGGCACCGCAGAGGGTGCACTTCTCCTCGTCTATAACGGCCATCTCCTCCACCCTTATCGCCCCGAAGGGGCACGCATCCACACACGCCCCACATCCCGTGCACTTCTCCTCTATCACCTTGATCCGTGCCATACTTCCCTCCCTATATCACCCCCATGGCCTCCAGCTTCTCTACGAGCTTATCCGCAACCTCCTCCGGCTCCCCCTGTAGGATCTCCCCTCCTGCCCTGCGCTCGGGGGTGAAGACCCTGACGACCTGCGTGGGCGAGCCCTCGAGGCCCACCCTTGAGGGGTCGGCACCTATGTCCTCCACCGTCCAGACCGGAATCTGGGCCTTCCTCGCCCTCATCTTGCCCCTGAGAGACGGGAGCCTGGGCTCGTTTATCTCCTTGACCACTGTGATGAGGGCAGGTAGGGGCATCTCCAGCACCTCGTACCCGTCGTCCATGAGCCTCTGGACCTTTATCTTACCGTCCGAGACCTCCTCCACCTTCCTCACCCACGCCACGAACGGGACTCCTAAGTGCTCCGCCATCTCAGGTCCCACCTGGGCGGTGTCCCCGTCTACGGCCTGCTTTCCGCATATGACAAGGTCGTACCCCAGCTTCCTCACGGCCATGGAGAGGGCGTACGAAGTGGCGAGGGTGTCCGAGCCGGCCAACGCCTTGTCCGAGAGCAGCACGGCCTCGTCCGCACCCATAGCCAAGGCCTCCCTCAAGGCATCTTCGGCCTGCGGGGGGCCCATGGTCAGGACCTTCACCTTCCCACCGTACCTCTCCTTGAGGCGCAGTCCCTCCTCTATCGCATACATATCGAACGGGTTCACTATGCCGGGTATCCCCTCCCTCACGAGGGTCTTGGTCTGGGGGTCTATCTTCACCTCGGTGGTCTCCGGCACCTGCTTTATGCATACCACTATGTCCATATGTCCTCCTATCTCCTGCTCGCCAGCTCCTTTATAAGCTCCCCGGCTATGATGTTGCGCATTATCTGGTTCGTTCCCTCGTATATCTGGGTTATCTTGGCGTCCCTCATCATCTTCTCCACGGGATACTCCCTCATGTACCCGTAACCCCCGAATATCTGGACCGCGTCCGTGGTGACCCTCATGGCCACGTCCGACGCGAAGAGCTTGGCCATGGCCGATATCTTGGATATGTCCTTCTCGCCGGAGTCTATCAGCCTCGCCGCATAGTAAACCAGGGCCCTCGCTGCCTCTATCTGGGTCGCCATGTCCGCAAGCATATGCTGTATGGCCTGGAAGGAGGATATGGGCCTTCCGAACTGGTGGCGCTGGTGGGCATAGGCCAGGGCCTCGTCCAGGGCCCCCTGCGCTATGCCCACGGATTGTGCCCCTATCCCGGGCCTCGTCCTGTCGAAGGTCCTCATAGCTACTATGAACCCCATCCCTTCCCTTCCCAGGAGGTTCTCCTTCGGGACGAAGCAGTCCTGAAATATGAGCTCCCTCGTGGCGGAGGCCCTTATCCCCATCTTCCTCTCCTTCTTACCGAACCCGAACCCCTCCCACCCCTTCTCGACTATGAACGCCGAGGCACCCCTTGCGCCCTTGGTCTTGTCTGTCATGGCTATGACCACATATATCTCCGCCTCCCCACCGTTGGTTATCCATTGCTTCGTCCCGTTCAGGACGTACCCGCCCTCCACCTTCTCTGCCGTGGTGCTTATCGCTGCGGCGTCGCTTCCGGCGTCGGGTTCGGTGAGGGCGAAGGCCGCAAGCTTCTCCCCGCTGGCCAGTGGGGGCAGGTACTTCTCCTTCTGCTCCTCGTTCCCGAAGAGGAGTATGGGAGTTCCGCCGAGCGCACTTCCGGCGTAGGTCACGGCCACCCCCGCGCAGGCCCTGCTCAGCTCCTCGGTGGCGAGGCACAGTTCCAGAGTACCTCCTCCCAGTCCCCCGTACTCCTCCGGAACCCAGACCCTGAAGAGATCGGCCTGGGCCAGGATCCTAACGATCTCCCAAGGGAACTCCTCCTTCTCGTCCAGCTCAGCACGCACGGGCTTCACCTTCTCCTCAGCTATCTGCCTGGCCAGGTCCCTTATCATCATCTGTTCTTCCGTGAGGAAGTAATTCGGCATCCATCCTCCTTTCTAGTATGCTCCCTTTCCCCTGAGGGCGACCCACACCGTCCGCAGAAGTATCTTCAGGTCCATCCTGAGGGACATGTTCTCTATGTAGAACAGATCGTACTTCAGCTTCTCCTGCACATCCTCCAAGGATCTATCGTACCCCCACTTCACCTGAGCCCACCCGGTTATACCCGGGGCCACCCTGAGCCTCTTGATGTATAGAGGAAAGATCCTCATAAGCTGCGCCACGAAGTAGGGACGCTCAGGCCTTGGTCCCACGAGGCTCATCTCCCCCTTGAGCACGTTGAAGAACTGGGGGACCTCGTCCAGACGGAGCTTCCT
>QNCW01000025.1 GCA_003645885.1 Candidatus Latescibacterota bacterium
GGAGGCCTCCAGGGCGAAGGCAGAGGAGGCAGGTAGGGTTCTGGAGGACAACTTAAGCAAGGTCAAGCCCGAAGCCCCTCCCCAGGAGGCCCTGGGGGAGGTGGACTTGAGCTACGTCCGAGATCTGTACGAGGAGGCGTTAAGGCTTGACCCATCCAATTCCTTGGCCCACTTCGGAATGGCTATAACGGAACTCCTTACGATCCTCAAGAACAGGAGGGTGTTGGACGCAGCGGACAGCCTGGCCAGCATCCTCGAGGGGCTTCCATGTGAGTCCCCGGTGGAGCTTATGGCCAGCTCTCCGATAGCTTTCTACAGGATGGCGAAGAGGGCATGGCCACCCGGTGCTGCGAAGGTTGCCATCTTTAGGATGAGCGACGTTCAGGATGTCGTGGAACAGGAGGTGCTCCCGGGCCTGGGGAGGGCCCTGGGACATTTAGAGGAGGTGGAGAAGGACGAGGAATTTAAGGTTTACATCAATGCGGAGACCCTGGAGCCCTTCATGGAGGAGCTCGCAGGTGGGATGGAGGAGGGATTCCTGCCTCCTCTCGAGGTGGATTCCTTGGAGGTGGACTTAGGGGAGGTATATGTGTTGGACGCTCAGGTAAGGCTCTTAAGAGCATGGCTTCTCATCTTCACCTCGTACAACCTTGACTTCGACTACATGGGAAGCTACGACGTCCTATCTGCGGAGTCCGACTCCCTCAAGCTGGCCTACCTGAGGTACCTCGATAAGGAATCCCAGTTCCTCACACTGCGCTCAGGCGGTAATCCATCTAAGGCTAAGTCAGACATATTCGCAGCCCTGATAAAGCTCGAAGATGGTGTGGCCTTCATAAGGTCCGAGGAAGACCCTCAGGAGGACGACATCATCAAGAAGCAGGACTTGGAGGCCCTGGACGAGGAGATCGGGCCGGAGGAGGATACCCCAGAGTTCCTCAGGGATGTTGAGACGGTAGAGGACCTGCTCGCCAAGGTGAGGCAGCTCCTCTCCGGGCCCGTGGCCTTAAGGGAGGACTTCGACCAGAATGGGGAGGAGGAGGAACTTTTGGTTGACCTATCCGCCTGGTTCGACCACCCTCCACAGGACCTCAAGGCCCTCCTGCCTTACCATAGGTGGAACCCAGAGAACTTCGGGAACGATAACTTCTACGACGATCTCGTGCTCACCGATGCTCAACTTAACCCCTTAGGTATGGGCGATCCTCCGTTCGTGCTTCCCGATCCATCGTTCGGCGGCATATTTCCACAGTTCACAAGCAACGAGGAGTTCCTATCCTTCTTCGGCCTTCCCCTTACGAGCGGTCCTTTCCCGGTGGACCCCCTCAACAGGTCCGGGGAGGGACCGCCTCTGTTAAGCTCGGCGGGGAGGACGGAATGAAGGCCATAATCCCCGTGGCAGGGATGGGGACCCGGCTCAGACCCCATACCTACACCACCCCCAAGGCCCTCTTCCAGGTCGCCGGAAGGCCTATCCTAGCCTACATCCTGGACGAGGTGGTGAAGTTGGGCGTGGACGAGGTGGTGCTCGTGGTGGGGCACTTGGGGGATAAGATAGTGGAATATGTAAGGAGGGAGTACCCGGAGCTGGGGCTCTACGCCGTGGAACAGGAGGAGCAACTCGGGCTCGGACATGCAGTATACCTCACGAGGGAGTATACCGAAGGTGAGCCGGTCCTCATCATATACGGGGACACCATATTCGAGGGGGACCTGAGGGGTGCTTTGGAGGGGGGAGCAGATGCGAGGATAGGCGTGAAGCAGGTGGAGGACCCGAGGAGGTTCGGGGTGGTGGTTACCGAGGGCGACAGGATAGTCCGCCTGGTGGAGAAGCCCTCCGAGTTCGTGTCCGACCTTGCGATAGCGGGGGTGAACTTCGTGAGGAACACCCCCTTGCTCTTCCGAAGCCTGGAGACGATAATAAACGAGGACAGGAGGACCAAGGGCGAGTACCAGCTCACGGACGCCTTTCAGGAGATGGTGGAAAGGGGAGCGAGGTTGGAGGCCTTCCAGATCGAGGACTGGTTCGACTGCGGAAAGCCCGAAAGTCTCCTCGAGACCAACAGGCACCTGCTCTCCAAGAGGGGGGACGCTCCGGATGTCCCCGGTTCCGTGGTCCTCCCTCCCTCCTTCGTAGCTCCGACGGCCAAGGTAGAAAGTTCCATAGTGGGCCCTTACACGTCGGTGGCGGAGGGGGCACACATAGAAGAGTCCATAGTTAGGAACAGCATAGTGGGGGAAGGGGCCTTCGTGAAGGGATGCCTTCTGGAGGGTTCCATAGTCGGGGACAGGGCGAGGGTCTCCGGCGCCTACCAGAGGCTAAACGTCGGGGATTCGTCGGAGGTACGCCTGGGGGTGAGCTGATGGACGCCGTCGTACCTGCCATACAACTTGGAGTCCGTAAGGCTTGGAGGAGGATGGAGTTCGGCACGAGGGAGTGGTGGAGGGAGTACCGCAGGTTCGTGCACGAGCCCCCCGTCCCGGGAGAGGCGTGGCTCGAACCTGAAAGGGTCCGGGCCGGCGAGGAGGTGTACCTCAAGTTCCACTTCCGGGCAGGGCCGGGCGGCGTAGGTAGGTACGGCCACATAGCCGTCGAGACCCCATTCGGGGACCTACAGCCCCTCACCTCGGACACGGTGCTCAGGGCACGCACGCCCTACTTTTCCGTCTCCTGCACCGACCCCAGGCCCAAGTTGGACGTTACATTTTCGGACGGAATAGCCGATATACTTGTTCAGGGGTATCCCCTAGGGGAGGGGGAGGTGGTGACCTTGAACTTCGCCGACCCCCTCGGAAATCCTATGAGGATGCCCGAGATGAGCATGCGCTATCCCTTCCCGGTAGCTTTGGACCTGGACAACAGCGGGAGGTACCGCAGGATAGCCTCCTTTCCGGTCTTGGAGGTGACGGGGGGACACCCGAGGTGCCTCTATGTGATAGCACCTTCCGTCGTCCGGTCGGGAGGGCCTTTCCAACTTAGGGCTCTAGCCTTGGACGGCCAAGATGGTAACCCAAGCCCGGGATACTCCGGCAAAGTGAGGATAATCTGCACCGACCCGAAGGCCGAGGTGCCGAGGGAGGCGGAGGTGAGGGACGGCAAGCTCGTGCTTTCTGGGCTCGTCCTAAGGACCCCCGGGGTGCACACCGTAACCCTCGTGGACGAGAGGAACGGCCTGATAGGTCAAAGTCCCCCCATAGGCGTGGACTTCTTCCCCGAGGGATGGGGGGCCTACTTCGGGGACATACACGGGCACAACGAACACTGCGACGGGAGGGGGACGATAGACGAGTACTACCTCTGGGCGAGGGATGTGAGGTTCCTCGACTTCTGCGCCCTCACGAACCACGTGGAAGGTGCCAAGCGGCTTCCGGTGGATGACTTCTGGGAGCTGGATGTAGCCAAGGCCGACGAGTACAACTCCCCTGGGAGCTTCGTGACCTTCGTGGGATTCGAGTGGGGGGGATGGACGGTATGGGGGGACAAATGCGTGTATTACCTCGGAGACGAGGGACCCTACTTCCCGGCGAACGAGCCCGAGACCGACACCCCCAACAAGCTCTTCTCGAAACTAGAGGGGATGGATGCGATAGCCGTGCCCCACCACACCAAGTACGGCGGTAGGACGGACTGGGACCAGCACGACCCCAAGTGGGAGCCTGTGGTCGAGATATATTCCATATGGGGCTCTTCGGAGCTTTACGGGGAACATTCGGTTCAGGCTGCGTGGGAGAGGGGCTACAGGTTGGGGGTGATAGCTGGCTCGGACGACCACACCGGCCATCCGGGCACCCCTCCCGGAGGCCTTGCATGCGTGCTCGCAGGGGAGCTGACCAGGGAAGCTATCTTCTGGGCTCTGAGGTCGAGGAGGTGCTACGGGACCACGGGAGCACGGATGCTTTTGGACTTCAGGATAAACGGCGTTCCTATGGGCGGCGTGGTGAAGGACCCGAGGGACCTGGAGGTGTACTTCAAAGTCGCAGGCACCGCTCCCATAAAGGTGGAGGTAGTTAAGGACTCGGAGGTAGCCTACGGCCGGGAGGTCGAGGGCAGGGAGTTGGAGGTACGCTGGAAGGATAGGGCTAGAAGAGGTCGGTATTACTACCTGAGGGTGATCCAGGCGGACGGGCACATGGCCTGGTCCAGCCCTATATGGACGGAATGAGGAGGGGACATGTCCAAGAGGCATCTTTTCACATCGGAGTCGGTTGCGGAGGGGCATCCGGACAAGGTGGCGGATCAGATATCGGACGCCATCCTGGACGCCATGTTGGCGCAGGACCCCTACAGCAGGGTGGCGGTGGAGACCCTGCTCACCACGGGGATGGTCCTCGTGGCGGGTGAGGTCACCACGGACTGCTATGTGGACATACCTACGGTCATAAGGGACACTATAAGGGACATAGGATACACCAACGCCGAGTACGGCCTCGACTACCACTCCTGCGCCGTGCTCACCAGCATCCACGAACAGTCCCCCGACATAGCCCAGGGGGTCCTTGAGGGCGAGGGGCTCCACATGGAACAGGGGGCCGGGGACCAGGGGATGATGTTTGGGTTCGCATGTAGGGGGACGACGGAACTGATGCCTATGCCTATCATGTTGGCGCATAAGCTAGTAAGAAGGCTCGCAGAGGTGCGCAAGGAGGGGATATTGCCTTATCTCAGGCCGGACGGAAAGTCCCAGGTGACGGTGGAGTACGAGGAGGACAGGCCCATAAGGGTGCACGCTGTAGTGGTGTCCGCCCAGCACGATCCGGATGTGAGCTACAGGAGGCTCAAGGGGGACATAATAGAGCACGTTATAAGGGAGGCCATACCCGAGGAGCTTCTGGACGACGAGACGGTATTTCATGTGAACCCGACGGGCAGGTTCGTGATAGGGGGGCCTCAGGGGGACACGGGACTTACGGGGAGGAAGATAATAGTCGACACTTATGGGGGTATGGCGAGGCACGGCGGTGGGTGCTTCTCCGGCAAGGACCCCACTAAGGTCGACAGGAGCGCGGCCTACATGGCGAGGTACATAGCCAAGAACATAGTGGCGGCAGGCATCGCCGACAAATGTGAGGTACAGCTTGCCTATGCCATAGGCGTCGCCGAGCCGGTATCGGTGGACGTCGAGACCTTCGGCACCGGGAAGCTCTCGGACGAGGAGATAGTTAGGCTCATAAGGGAGCACTTCCCACTCACGCCCAAGGGGATAATAGAGCACCTCAACCTCCGTCGTCCCATATACAAGCAGACAGCGGTATACGGCCACTTCGGGAGGCACGACGAAGGGTTCACATGGGAGAAGTTGGACAAGGTCGAAGAACTCAGGAGGGCCGTGGGGGAAGCGTAGGAGGAAAGGTGGGCAGATGATATCCGGTGGCGTCAGCTCCTCATCCGGGCCCGTAAAGTTCAGCCTCCCTTACAGCCCGATCTTCGTGGAAGTGGAGGAGGAAGCGAAGGTCCTCCCGGAATTCTCGCTCGGCGTACCGTACCCCAACCCTACGGACGGCAGGTTGAGCGTGGACTTATCCCTCCCGGTCAAGGTGGACAAACTTAAGGTGGAGTTGTACAATGTGTTGGGTCAAAGAGTATATGAAGGAACGACGGGTGGGTTATCTCCGGGTCATTATAGGCTGGGGCTCGGCGTGGGAACCTACTTCCTGAGATGGGGATAGATAAGCTTCCGGACGTGACCCTCCTCGTCCAGATGATAGACGACGAGACCATAAAGGTGGAGGCATTCCAGGGCCACCTGTCGGACCCAGAATTTACCGAGAAGGCCTTGATCTACACCAGATGAGGCGAAACGAGGAGCTGATATGGCATACGAGGTTAGGGACATAAGCTTGGCAGGGCAGGGCAAAAAGAACATAGAATGGGCCGAATCCCAGATGGGCGCCCTGATGAAGGTGAGGGAGGAGTTCTCCAGGACCAAGCCCTTAGAAGGCGTAAGGGTGGGGATGGCCCTGCACGTCACGAAGGAGACCGCAGCCTTGGTGAGGACCCTCGTGGCCGGCGGGGCCCAGGTCGCCATAGCGAGCTGCAACCCCCTCTCGACCCAGGACGACGTCGCAGCAGCCCTGGCCGATGAGGGGGTACAGGTCTTCGCATACAAGGGTGAGAGCAGGGAGGACTACTATAAGTTCATAAGGAGGGTCCTGGACACCCGACCGCAGGTGACGGTCGACGACGGGTGCGACCTCGTGAGCACCGTGCACACCGAAAGGCAGGACCTGATCCCCGGCCTCCTCTTCGGCACGGAGGAGACCACGACGGGGGTCATAAGGCTCAGGGCCATGGAGAGGGAAGGGGCGCTGAAGTACCCCATATTTGCGGTGAACGACGCTCCCACCAAGCACCTCGTGGACAACTACTACGGCACCGGCCAGTCCACGATAGACGGGATACTCAGGGCTTCGAACGTCCTCCTCGCCGGTAAGACCTTCGTGGTGGCCGGGTACGGGAACTGTGGGAAAGGGGTGGCGATGAGGGCCAGGGGGATGGGGGCGAACGTGGTGGTCACGGAGGTCGACCCCTTCAGGGCCCTCCAGGCGGTCCTGGACGGTTTCAGGGTCATGCCCATGGCCAAGGCCGCAGAGATAGGGGACGTTTTCGTGACGGTCACGGGATGCAAACACGTGATAACTCTTGAGCATGTAAAGAAGATGAAGGACGGGGCCGTGCTCGCCAACGCGGGACACTTCGACCACGAGATAGATGTGAAGGGCCTGAGGGAGGCCGCCTCTTCCGTAAGGAGGGTGAGGCCGCTCTTCGACGAGTACACGATAGACGGCAAGAGGGTCTACCTCTGCGGCGAGGGTAGGCTCGTGAACCTGGCGAACGCCGAGGGGCATCCATCGGCAGTTATGGCTTTCTCCTTCTGCAACCAGGCCTTGGTCATAGCTTACGGGGTGGCACACGGGGACGAACTTGAGCCCCATGTGTACGAACCTCCTGAGGAGATAGATAGGAGAGTCGCGAGGCTCCAGTTGGAAGCTATGGGGGTGGAGATAGATGTGCTAACCCCCGAACAGGAGAGATATTTAAGTTCCTGGGAGGAAGGGACTTGAACTTGAGGGCAGCATCCGTTGGGCTCCTCCTTTCGGCGGCATGTTCCCTCCCGGAGGAGCCCGAGCCCCCTCGATGGGACACCCTCCTGAGCGTTCCCCTCGTCGACTACACCTACCGCTTCTCGGACATACCCAAAGATTCCATCCTCACGGTGGACAGCTTGGGGGTTTACAGGCTCCGATACTCCGAGGAGCTTGCTCCCGTGGGAGTAGGCGGGAAGCTCAAGCTGAGCCCTCTCGAGCCCGTCACCTTCAGCGAGAGGATGGGCGAGATCCACATAGATTCCCCCGGCACCCAGAGCACGCCTCCCATAACCTTCGACGAGCTTACAGGGGGGAGGTTCAGGGATATGCACGGCAAGACCTTGCCCGCAATCCCTCCCTTCGATATTCCTACGTTGGAGAAGGACTTAGGGAGGTTCGAGAACTTCCTATATGTGGACATAAAGGACGGTTATGCGGACATAACGATAGAGAATAACATAGGCGGTATTTACTTATACTCGATAAGTATCACCTTGAAGAGCACCGACCCAGACGTTCCCTTCGAAAGGACGGTCGTCTTTGGTTCCGAAGCGGAGCCGATCCCACCTGGAGGGAGCTCCACCCGGAGGCTCTTGCTCGTCGGAAGGATACCGAACGCCCTCAAGGTTAGCCTCAGCGGCAAGCTGGACAGCGGGGGGAAGCCGGTCAAGGTGGACATCAATTCCTCGTGCGTTATAAAGGTTCACATATCGGACCTTACCGTGACGGGGGCAGGGGCCAAGATCCCGGAGCAGAGGTTCTCGGTCCACGGGGCCACCGACCTGACGACCCCGGGGCTCGAGGCCAGGGTGGAGGAGGCCTGCATAAAGGAGGGGGGACTCCACCTCTTCGTGGACAGCCGCCTCCCTCTGGACTCCGACGTGGAGGTCGTCATCCCCGCCGTAAGGAGGGACGGAAGGCCCTTCTCGGACACCCTTCACTTCCGCTACAACAAGCTCCAGAACTACATCTTTATAGACCTCTCCGGTGCTGTACTCAGGAACCCTTCGGGGGGCTTTTTGGACAGCCTCGAATACGAGCTGTCCGTGAGGACGCTGGATACGGAGGAGGACTCCAGGCCCGGGGACTTCGCCGAGGTCAGAGCTGAGGATTACATAGAGGCCGAAGCCTGGACCGATACCCTCAAGCTCTCATATCTGAGGGGGAGGTTGTTGAAGCCGCAGGAGTTCGAGATCGAGAGGATAGAGGTGGAGCTTCCTTTGGAGGACATGCCCGAGGGGACTACGGATTGGGTGGCCTTCAGGAGCACTTTCCTCAAGCTCGGCCTTCGTGGGGTTCCGGTGGGCATGGAATTGGATGCGCACATATTGGCGAGGAGGACGGAGGTGGGGACGGAGGAGAGGTTGGACACCCTGATCACCCTGCGACGTGGTGACCAGACGATATCTATCGACGTGGCCCGGCTCCTCAACATATTTCCTACAGAGCTTTCCTTCTGGGGGAGGACGACGGTCCGAGGGGATGTGGAGCTTTCGGATGCCGACACACTTAGGGGAGATATAAGTATAGATGCCCCACTTTCGTTCAAGGTCAGGGGTGGGGAGGTCGAGGTCGGAGAGATAGAATCCGTAGAGTTGCCGGATGAAGTCAGGGACGCCTTCAGAGAGGGCCGGATACACGTCTTCTCCCTGTTGGGGGAGGTGGTCAACCGCAACCCGTTGAGCGGGAGCGTATACATCCTGGCGGACATAGACTCATCCTCACTTGCGGAAGGGGGTGGGGACACCCTGGCCGCCTTCACTCTGCCCCAGCCGACCTTCCGAAGTGGGGAGATAGTAAGCCCGGGCTTCGGTCGGATATCGGTGGTTTTGGACACGACCAAGTTCTACCTGTTCCGTGGGGATAAGATGTTCTCAAAGGTCGTCCTATATCTGGACCCCACCGAGGATTTCGTCTCCGTCAGGGCTGACGATTACGTGACCGTGAGGGCGAGGGTCGAAGTGAGAGGGCGGATAAAGTTCGAATGAGGGATGGTGAGGCTGCTGTGGACATCGTTGGCCTTCTGGGCGACGATTTTGGGGACCGTGTACGGGACTCCGAGGCCACTCTACACCGGATTTTTGGAAGCCAGGGGTGTGGAAGCCTTAGGGGGCAACCCCGCCAACCTCGGGCTTCCCGGAAACCCCTTCCTGAGCCTCTCGCTCTCGGAAGTGAGGGTGGGGTTCTGGAACAGCGCACTTTCTACAGGATTATACAACAAGTACAACGGCAGGTACCTCACACAGGAGGACAAGGACGAACTTCTGGACCGCCTAAGGGGGGGATGGAGATGGGTCGGGGAAGTTTCCCTGCTTCCCCCCCTTTTTTCCTTCACCGTGGGAAGGTTCGGGTGTGGGACGTTCGTAGATGCCGGCACGTCCGTAAGCTTGCCCAGGGCGCCCTTCGAGTTACTCCTGAACGGCCTTAGGCCTGGAGACAGACTGGACCTTACCGACATGGAGGCCCGGAGCTACATTCTTTCGGGGGTCAGGTTAGCGTACGCTTATGTGTGGGACCTGAGGTGGGAACCCCTGCGTCGCTGGGGGTTCCGGAAGGTCTCAACTGGTGTGGGATTGAAGTACATAACCGGTTGGGCCTACGCACATGCGGAGGTGCCCGAAGGGGAACTCGTGATGGGAGAGTACTATGCATGGGGCAAGGGAAGGGGCTTGATCCGCACGGCAGGGGTAGATACGGCCAAGTTCGAACTCGGACCTTCGGGAAGGGGGTTCGCCTTCGACCTCGGGATGGCGGCGGAAGGCTCCAAAGTTTCGGTAGGACTTGCCCTTAAGAACTTGGGGGGTAGGATAGGATGGAGGAAGGCGAAAGTTTGGGAGTTCTCCTTCGAGATGGACTCCCTGAACGTGGCGAAGATCGACACGATGGAGGAAGCGGTCACTTACTCGGACACCTCCTGCTCCGCCTCCGGCTTCAGCACCTCATATCCTTCGTATCTCGTGCTCGGGGTCTCGTACAAGCTCGAACTTTTCAGGGAGCCCGAGCCGTCCCAGGCCGAAGCGACGCCCGATACCACAAGGCCGGACACCACATCGTCCGATTCCCTCCTGTCCCCAGGTCGTGCACCTCTAAGGCCCCTTCCTTTGGAAATTTCCCTCACCTACCGTCAGGGATTCTCGGAGGGGTTCGGCGTTTCCGAAAGGCCCGAGTTCATCTTCGGGGCTGAGGCCGACCTTTTAGACGGGCGCCTCCCAATCTTCCTCAGACTCTGCCTCGGAGGGGGGGATGGGGTAGTTTGGATCCCGGGGTTCGGCGTCAGGTTGGGGCCCCTCAGGTTCTCGGCCGCATATGCGAGCCGGGGACATCCGTTCCCGCTTAGGGGGAGGGGCCTGGAGCTTGCGATGAGGTTAGGCATGAACATCTGAGGAGCTTCATCAGTAAAGCCGGAGATGATCTCCCAGATACGACCCGAACTTCCGAAGCTGAGGGTTCCGATCTGCATCTTGATCGACGATTGGACGGTGGGGGACGTCTGGCAGGAGGACAAGGACTTCCAAAGGAGCTGGAAGTTCATAAACGATCTTGCGGACCTCGTGGAGAGGTACGGGGTCAGGGGCAAGATAAGCTTCGTTCCCTACCTTTCTACCTATAAGTCCCCGGACCCCTATCCCTTAGGTCGGATAGATAGAGGAATAAAGGGCTTGAGCCCCAAGAGACTGGAGGAGTTCATCCGGGTGGTGAGGGAGCGTCTGGTCCCCGCCTTCGACATCACTCCGGAGGTCCTTACACACACCCAGGCGCTGGACCTGAAGACCGAGAGGCTCCTGCCGGAGTCGGAGTGGTCCTGGTCCAACTGGCAGAGCGAGGAGGTCCTAGCGGAATACATCGCCAGGGGTCTGGAGATTCTGAAGGCCGTGGGGATCGTGGCCAACGGAGTGACATCGGGCTGCGACTTCGGCAGGGAGGTGGAGGGGCTCTACGTGAGGGCGATGCTCTCCGCCCAGAAGGAGGTGAACGACGTATCCCTCACATGGTACTTCCTGCACGAGGAGCCCGAGAGGAGGCGTTGGAGCGTGAACCCGAGCGTTATGTACCTGGATGGGGAGAAGGGGGAGGCCGTGGTGAGCATCGTAAGTGGATGCAGGGAGTACTTCTTCTTCGAGTCCAGGGGATGGGATTCCGCCACGCCGGAGAGGGTATCCGAGGCTACGGACAAGTATCTGACGGCCGACGGCCGTGCAGGAAGGATGGCCGAGCTTTTAGCCGACAGGAGCTGCATCGTGTTCCACAGCCACTTCCAGAGGCTCTACGGGCCCGAGGACAGGTACGGGTTCATGATCTTGGAGGAGCTTTTGAGGAGGATAGACCGAGTCTTCGGGGACCGGGTCATGTGGACGACTCCTTCCGAACTTGCCCGGTACTGGGCGACGATAAAGGCTTACGAGGTCCAGGTGGAGCAGTCGGAGGGACGGGTGACCCTGCGGTTCAGTTCGCCCTTCGCCTGTCCGGATTTCACGGTAAAGGTCGTCCTATCAGAAAGGCTCGGGATCTCCCGCATAACCGCCGACGGCGGGGAACTTAGCGAGGTCACCTCTGACTCCATCCTGGTCCCGAATTCGTGGACCCAGAAGGACGAGGAGGTCTTCATCTGCTTCGACCTGCGGAAGGAGGGCAGGGTTGAGATAGAGTTTTAAGGGCGAGAATCTCAAGACAGGGGGGATCATGAACGTCATCCTTATAGTCTCGGACACCTTCAGGAGGGACCACCTGGGTTGCTACGGCAACTCGTGGATTTCCACACCCAACCTGGACAAGCTCGCCCGGGATTCCGTGGTGTTCGACAGGGCGTACGCCGCATCTTTCCCTACGGTCCCCCATCGCTACGACCTCCTCACAGGCCGATATACCTACACCTACGGCTGCTGGCAGCCCATGCCTGAGGACGAGGTCGTGCTCCCCGAGGTCCTGAGGGAGGCAGGATACGTGACCTTCCACATAGCCGATACCCCCCACCACTTGGAGGAGGGGTTCCACTTCGACAGGGGCTTCGACGGGTGGGTGTGGATCAGGGGACAGGAACACGAACGCTACATGACAGACCACTTCGACGTGGAACTCCCCTGCTCGCCCGAGAAGCTCAGAAACCCCGAAGGGGTGAAGAAGTACCTGCGCAACACGAGGGACCGCAGGTACGAGTCGGATTACTTCGTCGCCAGAACCATGACCGAGGCCATACGGTGGCTCGAGCACAACTACAGGCACGAGAAGTTCTTCCTATATATCGACACCTTCGACCCTCACGAGCCCTGGGACCCACCCAGATGGTACGTGGATCGGTACGACCCGGGTTACGAGGGCGAGGAGGTGATATATCCGAGGTATGCGCCCGCCGACTTCCTCTCCCCCGAGGAGCTGAAGCATGTGCGGGCCCTCTACGCCGGCGAGGTTACGATGGTGGACCGCTGGGTGGGGATGTTGCTGCAGAAGGTGGAGGACCTGGGCCTGTTGGACGAAACTGTGATCATCTTCACCACGGACCACGGGTTCTACCACGGAGAGCACGGCCTTATGGGTAAGAGCTTGATAACGGACGAATTCAAGGGGTACGCTCCCCTCTACGAGGAGGTCGCCCACATTCCGCTCCTGATCCGGATGCCGGGAGGGAGGGGCTTCAGGTGCGGTGAGCTGGTTCAGCCGCCAGACATCATGCCCACCATAATAGAGCTTGCCGGAGCCGAAGATCCAGGGACCATGCACGGTAGGTCGCTCGTCCCCCTGCTGAGGGGGGAGAAGGTCCACATCCGGGACTTCGCCGTCACCTCGCCCACCATAATCCACGGCAGGGCCGGAGCTCCCCGGACCACCATCACCACCGAGGAATGGTCCTTCATATATGCGGGCTCGGGGGAGATGGCGGAGGAGGGGGAGACCAAGGATGTGGACGGGATAGCGATGAGGCTTAAGGCCCTCGGTCAATATTTCGGCCACGAGCTTTACCACCTCCCTTCCGATCCCGAGCAGGAGAGGAACCTGTTCCCGGAGAGGAAGGATATAGCCGAGGGGCTTCTGGCCCGTTATACGGAGTTTTTAGAATCCTTGGGGACCAGGGAGGAGTACCTCAAGTATTGGCGAGGGTTGTAGGCCTATCGTTGCGGCACAGCTCTAAATCCACTCGGGGAAAGCCGGTCGTAGATGTCCTGAGGGAGGTATGTGATGAAGGTAGCGATAGTCTCCGACGAGATAAGTTCCGACTTCTCCACGGCCGTTGAGATAGGTACGGATTGGGGTATAAGGGCCTTCGAGATAAGAGGGCTCTGTTCGGGAAGGGTCCCTTATGTATCCAAAAGGGATATAGACAAGGTGCTCGAGGTCAAGGAAGAATTCGGGATAGAGATAAGCGCCCTCTCCCCAGGGGCCTTTAAAGTGCCGGTGGACTCGGAGGCTGTGAAAAAACAGCTCGACGATATGCTGCCGAAAACTTACGAGCTTGCACACAGGTTGGGGACTAACCTCGTGATAGTGTTCGGCTTCCATAAGGGAAGCCAGGGGAAGTACCCTTCCGAGGTCGTGGACCTGCTCGGAAGGGCCGCCGAGGGCGCCTCGCAGGAAGGGATACAGCTCGCTTTAGAGAACGAGCCCGGTTGCTGGGCTGACACCGGGAAGGTAGCTGCCGAGATGGTGAGGAAGGTCGGCCATCCGAACCTGCGCCTGAACTGGGACCCCTGCAACTCCCTCAGCTCGGGAGGAAAGCCCTATCCGGAGGAGTACGAGGAGCTGAAGGACATGATGGTCCACCTTCACATCAAGGACCTCAAGGGTGGGAAGTACGTTGCGGTGGGGGAAGGGGATGTGGACTGGAGGGGACAGCTCAGAGCCCTCATCAGGGACGGGTTCGGCGGATACTACACCATAGAGACACATTACGGCCCCAAGGTGAAGGCGTCGAAAACGTGCTTAGAGAACCTAAGGAGGATGGTGCTCGAGGCAATATGACGGACCGATGCTATGCAGGTTAGGTTCCAGCCGGACCTCCGGGTAGAAAAGCCAGGGCTTCGGACCCCCGTCTCCCTCATGATAGACGATTCCTCGCCCGGGGAACCTATATATTCCGAGTTCGTGGAGGAATTCTCGAGGTTCGTAGAGGAGACGGGGGTAAAGGGCAAGTTCACGGTGATGCCCTATACCTTCCCCGAGGCGCTGGACCAGGCCCTCAGGGGGGAAAGGCCCGCTCGCATCAGGAGGCTTTTAGAGGAGGTCCGAAGACACATCGCCCCGAACTTCGACATCACTCCAGAGATGCTCACGCATAATCCAGTGGTGGACCTAAGGACAGGGGGTTTCGTCTATCCCTGCGTGCCTGAGCACATCTGGTCCCAGGACCAGGACGCCGAAACCCTCGCCCCTTACATAGCCCGGGCCCTGCAGATATTGAAGGAAGTGGGTCTGGAGGCCACGGGGGTCACATCTCCTGCGAACTTCGGCAGGGATGTGGAGGGGGAGTACGCACGGGCCGTGCTCGAAGCTCAAAAGCAGGTCAACGGCCGCTCCCTGACCTGGTACTTCCTGCACGTGGAGCCCGAGGCAGGGACGGTCCTGCCCCGGCTCGTCCTCGTGGACGAGGCCCGCCGGGAGGCTGTGGTGAGCATAACGAGCGGTTACGGGGACTACCGCAGGGACCCGGAGCTGGAGGGCCGGCCGATCTCTGAGAAGGCGCTCAGGTACGCTGACCAGTACATCGCTCCGGACGGAGGTGGAGGCCGCCTGGTCGAGCTATTCCGGGCGGGGAGTTACATCATCTTCCACCACCACTGGTGGAGGATGATGGAGGACTGCCGCCTCGGGTTCGAGGTCCTCAGGGAGGTGGTCGGGCGCATGGGGGAAGCGTTCGGGAAGGGAATCCGATGGATGAGGACGAGCGAGGTAGCCGAGTACTGGGCAGCTTCCGAGTGCGTCGAGGTCGAAGCCGAGGAGGAAGGGGGTGAGCTCCGCCTCGAATTCAGCTCTCCCTTCCCCTGCAGGGACTTCACGGTGAGCCTTCCTTCGCCGATGAAGGTCGAGGTCGTGCTGAAGGAAGGCCGGGAGATGGTGCGAACGAAGCCCCCCCTTACCTCCAATAGCTGGTGCACCATGGGAGGAAGGCTCTACATCTGCTTCGACCTGGACTTCAGGACCACCATCCTCGTAAGGGGTCGAAGGTGAAGGAAGGTTATTCGCTCAGGGAGATAGAGCTCGGATTTGCGCCGGGTTACAGCTTCCGAGTTAAAGATATGGACGGGGACGGCATGTGCGAGTACGTCGCCGTAGAACACGGGGGTAACCACCTCGTGGTCCTGGATTGCGACGGAAACTTGCTCTGGGAGAGGACGGTCCCGAACACGGACAGGCACTCCACCACGGCCTTGGAGGTTGCGGATGTTGACGGCGACGGGGAGGTGGAGGTGGTCGTGGGAGAGGAGCCGGAAGGCCAGAACAACGCCATCGTCTTGGATTCCAGAGGGAGGCTGAAGGAGAGGGTGAAGTTCCCTCCCGGCCGTAAGGACTACGGCGGAAACGCCATAGATAGCTTCGGGCTTGCGGATGTGGACGGGGACGGGTTCAAGGAGCTCGTAGTCGCTATAAACGGCGGACACCTCTACGCCCTGGATCGGGATTTAAATATCCTCTGGCACTTAGGTGGGCTGAACCATACGTTCGAGCACTTCGTCCACGTGGGAGACTTGAACTGCGATGGGATCGACGAAATAGCGGTCTCCTCCGAGGAGGGGGAGCGCAGGGAGTTCTTCCTGATAGGCGGAAGGGGGGAAATTATCTGGCGTAAGCCTTTGGAAGAGATAGGGCCGGACAGGCACGTGGACTACGTCGTGATAGACGACGCCCGGGGGACGGGGAGGAACTACCTCGTCACATCCACAGGGGGATGCCTCTTCGACGCTGAAGGGAACCTGATATGGACCGTGAGGGACCAGATAAACCACGGCCAGTGGGTGGAGGTGGAGAAGGTCAGGGAGGACGTCCCGGGGAAGCAGGTGCTGATATCGGAGCTTTGGGGGTTCAGGCAGCCGTGCGTCTTAGTGGGCGGAGAGGGCGAGGTCCTCTGGCGGTTCCGGGAGATATCCCCTTACGCCTATCCGACCCATGCTTATTTCATAGACTGGAACGGAAACGGCAGAAAGCTCATAGTCATAGGGGAACAGCCTGCGGATACCGAGCCCGTGGCAAGGAGGTACTACATCACGCTTTTGGACCCCTACGGAGAGGTCGTCTTAAAGGTCCCCTTCGAGGACATGTCCGTCCCTGGTTGGTTCTATAACTTCGAGAACTCCCCTGCTGTGGCAGATGTGGACGGGGACGGGAGGGAGGAGTTCGTGTTCCCCACCAGGAGGGGGA
>QNCW01000026.1 GCA_003645885.1 Candidatus Latescibacterota bacterium
AATCTGCGGGGAAGTATCGTCCCAAGGCGAAGTTCATGACGACTTCACCATCCTCCAAAGCTTCCCTACGAGCTCTTCGAGGCCCTCCCCCGTCACGCTCGAGACGAAGGTCGCCCCGTCCAGCCCTCTCCTTTCCTCGGGGGGCACGAGGTCGGCCTTGCTCATGGCCACGACGTAAGGTTTGGTGAGAAGTTCGGGGCTGTAGCTTTCGAGTTCATGCATGAGCTTATCCAAGTCGCCCTCGGGGTCAGGGCTCGTGCTCTCTACGAGGAACAGAAGTGCCTTGGTGCGCTCCACATGCCTGAGGAACTGGAGCCCTAAGCCCTTACCCAAGTGAGCGCCCTCCACGAGCCCCGGAAGGTCCGCCAGGACGAAGCTCTCGTAGTCCCCGACCCTCACCACTCCTAAGGCAGGCTCCAAGGTGGTGAAGGGGTAGTCTGCGACCTTGGGATGCGCCGCCGAGAGGCGGGAGAGGAGGGTCGACTTCCCCACGTTCGGGAAACCAACCATCCCGACGTCCGCAAAAAGTTTCAGCTCGAGCTCTATCCACCTCTCCTGCCCCCGCCTTCCCCTTTCTGCGTACCTCGGGGCCCTGTCGGTCGGGGTGGCGAAGCGTGCGTTTCCCCTCCCACCCCTCCCACCTCGGGCCACCACCACCCTCTGCCCGTGCTCTGTAAGGTCGGCCAACACCCTCCCCGTCCTGGCGTCCTTCACCACCGTCCCCAAGGGAACCCTGAGCACCACATCCTCCCCGTTCCTTCCGTGCCTCTTGGAGCCCTTGCCGTGCTCCCCCCTTCCGGCCTTGTAGTGCGTCCTGTACCTGTAGTCTAAGAGGGTGGAAAGGTTCCTGTCCGCCACGACCACCACATCTCCCCCCTTCCCTCCGTCCCCTCCGTCCGGTCCCCCCTTGGGCACGAACTTCTCCCTGCGGAAGCTCACGCATCCGTCTCCCCCGTCCCCGGCCTTTACATATATCTTCGCATAATCTACGAACATACGTAAAGACCGTGCTCCCTTATGTACCTCTCGACCTCCTGTGGCACGAGGTACCTTATGGGCTTCCCCTCGGCCACCCTCTCCCTTATCCAGCTCGCAGATATGGAGACCATGGGTATCGGAAGGAACCTGACCCTGTCCGCCAGCTCCCCCTCGGGCTCCGCCCCGGGCCTGTGCGCCACGACGACCTCCGAAAGCAGAAAGAGCTCCTCGTAATCCTTCCACGTGGGAAGCTCCCTGAGGTTGTCCGCACCTATGAGCAGGAAGAGTTCCGAACCCGGCCAGAGTTCCTTGAGGTACCTCAGGGTATCCACTGTGTAGGACTTCCCAGGCCTTTTGAGTTCCAAGTCCGAAACGTAGAACCTTGGGTCCCCCTCCACCGCAAGCTCCACCATCCGGAACCTGTGGTGGGCCGGGCTTATAGTTCCCGGGTCCTTGTGAGGAGGGTTCGCAGCCGGAACGAAGATGACCCTCTCGAGCCCGAGCTCTACGTAGGCCTCCTGGGCGAGTATCAGGTGACCTACGTGTATGGGGTCGAAGGTCCCGCCGAGGACCCCTATCCTCATCCCTTCACCTCCAGCTTCTTTAGGGCCTCCCTCGCCTTCCTCTTGACCCTTTCGTCCCCGTTCCCTGCCAGGACCTCCCCGAAGGCCCTCCTTGCCTCCTCCAGGTCCCCACGCTCCATCGCCATCCTCCCAAGTTCGTAGTTCGCCCACGGTGCCCACTTCGAATCCGGATATTCGTTCAGGAGGTCCCGAAAGTATATCTCCGCCGCCTCGGGATGGCCGAGCTTGAGGTAGACCTTGCCCATCCTGTAGAGCTTCTCCGCCAGCTTGTCCAGGCATTCACGGACGTGCCTTTCGGCCTCCTTTGCAAGGGGACTGTCGGGATGGTCCTCGAGGAACCTCCTGAAGGCCTCCAAGGCCCTCTTCGTCTCCTCCTGATCTAAAGTAGCTGGCAGGGATTGCCTCAGGTAGCTCATAGCTATCTTAAACTGTGCCCGCTCGGCCCAAGGGGAAAGGCCGTACTGCTCTACCACCTGCTCGTACTCGGATGCCGCACTCGCATAATCCCCACAGCGGTAGTAAGCCTCCCCGAGGAAGAACCTGGCCTCGGGAGCCCACTCCGCCCCCGGGAACCTCGTAAGGAGCTTCTGAAGTTCCTCTATCGCCCTTTCGCACTTTCCCTTCTTTATCCACATCTCTGCCCTCCGCAGCCTCATCTCGGGCGTGAGGTCCTCCACCTTCCCGCCGGTGGCGGCACATCCGACCAAGATTAGAGCCGAAGCCACCCAAACCTTTCCCATCATGGCCACCTCATCTGACGGAGTAGAAGAGGTAAAGCAGCCCCCCTACCACAACGGATACCACGAAGGGCTCGATCACCTTGCCCCAATCCCTCCCCTCCACCTCGGCCTTGAAGGGGGGGTCCTGATTGTGCGCAAGTTCTGGGAGGAGCGAGCTAGGGAAGCGGTCGGAGTATCCCCCCTTGAGGTTCTCCACCTTCAGAACCTTCCCCCCCTCGGTCCACCTGAGGGCCAACTCCGCATCCGCCCTGCGCTCCACGTACCTGCCCAGCAGACCTACCTTCCTACAGGAAAGTCCCAGCTTGAGGACCCTGAAGGAGAGGGTCGGGCCGGAGAACGAGGTATCTGTCGTCACCCTGTGTCCCCCTTCTGTCAGGAACTCCTCCAAGGTCGCCTCCACGAACCAGTTCCTATCGTCCTCCTCCTCGGGCTTGAGCCCCACCGTATCCCACGATGCCGGCACCTCCATCCCCCGTACGGCCTCCCTCAACGCCTCCCTGAGGGCCTGGACGTTGGTCCTGAAGGCCCAACAGGGAGAGGCCAAGGCCAAGGCCGCAAGTAGGATGTAGCCTCTCATCTCAGCTCCTCCAGAAGCTTCAGGGCCCTTGGTACGTACTCGCTCTCAGGATAATCCACCAGGAACTTCCGAAGTGCCTCGCGGGCCCTCCCGTCGTCCCCGAGCTTTATGTAACAGAGCGCTATCTTGAAGCTCGCATCGTCATCCTTCTCGCTTTCGGGGTAGGAAAGGACCTTTTCAAACTCCTTCAGGGCCTGTTCGTAGTTCCCCAAGCCGTAGTAGCACTCCCCTATCCAGTACTGGGCGTTATCCGCCCATTCGCTCTCCGGAGCCACCGCCAGTATCTCGGAGAACTCCCCTATGGCCTGTTCGTACTTCCTGTCCCTGTAGTCCTGCAGGGCGGCCTTGTAGGCCGATTCGGTCTCGTATTCCCCGGGGTGGGGGGCCACCTCCTTGGTGGCAGGGGACCCGAACCTCTTCATCCTCTCCTCGAGCCTCGCCATCTGGTCCTCTAAAAGCGCCACCTTGTTGTCTATACTTCTTTGGTACTTCCTCAACTCCTCCTGCCCTGCCCTGAGGGAGTCCAACTCTGCCTTAAGCTCGGCTATCCCCCGCATCGCCACCGGGTCCTCCTCCCTTCGGGCCTTGAGTTCCTCCACCTCCTGCTGGAGCTTCAGGAACTGCCCCTGGGGGGTGCGGGTCGCAGGTGCGGCACATCCCAAGCTCAACAGAAGGAGCAATCCCCTTCTCATGTCCCCTCCTTTCGTTGCCCGTTGCGCCTTCAAGATAACCTCGAAAGTTCCGAAAGTCAAGCACCTCCCGGGAGAACTGCTCTATCCTCTCGCAGATCTTCAGCACCACGTACACATCCCTCCGCTCCAGCTTCGCCCTCCCCAAGACCCTCCTCACGGCCCTCATAAAGGTCCTCGGGGAGTTCCTGTGGATGAAGCCTATGCAGGTCAGAGCATCCTCTATCCTGGAGTACATCCTTTCGAGGTCTTCGAAGGAGGCAAGCTCGGGGTACGGCTCCCTCGGAGGCTTACGGGCACGGAATACCTCGTACCCTAAGAGCATTACGGCCTGGGCGAGGTTCAGGGAGGGCTGGGGGTGGGCCATGGGGAGCGTGACCAGGAACTGGCAGTACTTCAGCTCTTCGTTCGTAAGCCCCCTCTCCTCCCTGCCGAAGAGCAGGGCCACCCGGTTGCTTCGGGCGGTCCTTAAAATCTCCTCCACAGCGTCGTCCACCCCAAGGAAGGGTCCCCTCCTCTTCCCCCTCCTGGCCGTCGTGCCCACCACGAGGGCCTTCCCCTCGAGGGCCTCCTCCAAGGAGTCGTAGACCGAAGCTTCCTCCAATATCTCCCCGGACATGTGGGCCATGGCGTACGCCTCTGGGGTGAGGAAGTGGACGGGCCTTACCAGGGCCAGGTGCGAAAGGCCCACGTTCTTCATGGCCCTGGCCACCGCCCCTATGTTGCCTGGGTGCCTCGGCTCCACGAGCACCACCCATATGTTATCCTGAGGGTTCATCCTTCCTACAAGTAAAAGGCCCCTTATATAAGGGGCCGTTCAAGTTCGGACGAACCGAACGAACATCACGCCACCTGCCTCTGTCCCTCCAACATCCTCCTCCCCTCCTTGCGGTACTCCTCCTTGGCCTCAGGGGTGACAGTACGCCATATCAGGAACTGCTTGCGTATCACGTTCATGAACCTCTGGTTCACCCTCTTCCAGGAGGCGTGCTCCCCGCTGAGGCGGTCTATCCCTACCTCTATCCTGTAGATGTTGTGGTCCCCCGTGGGCACTGCCCTGAACTGGACCCTCTGGCTGACCCCAAGGTCGAACGGTGCGAGCCAGACGTTCACATCTATGAGGTAACCTTCGCCCTTCTCCGTAGTGAAGGCCTTCAACTTCGCCCCGTCGGTGTAGAATATCCCTATGGACTCCTCGCTGTAGGCGTCGAAGAAGTGCACCAGGAAGACGTACAGGCCGAACACGTCCTCCCCTCCCACCGTGAACGGGAATTCGAAGAACCAATGGTCCCCCTCGGGCTCGGGGAGCTTCCACCTCCTGGTCACATCCGGAACCGCCATCTGGGAGGCCTTCCTGGCGGGATATACCGTGGAGAGGAGCACCACCGCCATCACGAGGGCTGCCGACATCACCGCCGAGAGCGAGGAATAGTTCAGGGTGAAGCCCTTGAGGAGGTTCAGGGAGAAGAGAACCTTGGCGGTTATCTGCCCCACGAGGTAGCCCGCCACCGTCCCCAGCACGGCGTACACAGCTGATTCGGCCAGGAAGAGGAAGGCCACGTGCACGGGGGCCAATCCCACCGAGGAGTATATCCCTATCTCCCTCGTCCTCTCGTAGACCGAGCCCATCATGGTGTTGAGGACTATGAGGGCAGCTATCAATATAGGTACGAATAAGTTGCTAAGACCAGAAAGGGATGTAGCGCCCATCGAGCTGTATACGTATACCCTTACGAAGTCCTCCCCCTTCTCCCTTATCCCCGCAAAGAGCGTCACAGCGAGCCTGGATACGAAGTCCTCTATCTCCTTCCTCACGTCCACCCCCTCCCTGAAGCGCACGGCTATCGACTCCAGGGCACCGCCAGCGCCCCTCAGGGTTTCGTAGGGTATTATTATCACGTTGGCCGGCTCTAAGTGGACGAAGGGCTTTATCACGAGCTTTGGTGTCTCCATCCCCTCCTTCGCCCTCCTCTCCTCCTCGACCATCTCCTGGACCGCCTGACCTCCGGTGAGCTGGAAGTCCGCCGGGGTCAGAAGCTCATCGTCCAAGTCCTTCAGGATCTTCATCTTCTTCGAATCCAAGGCCCCTATCACCGTGAACCACCTGCCGAAGAGGCGCACCTTCGCCCTTCCCACCTCCGAGAGGTCTATGTCCAGAAGGTCCATCATGTCCACCGGGAGCACGGCGGCCATGGCCTCCCCCTCCTTGAACCACCTTCCCGCCACAAGGCACTTCTTAGCTATTCCGGTGATCTCGTCCTCCTGAGGGGTCATGCCTAAGACGCCGAGGGCGTTGGCCACCTTCCTCTCGCTCGCCACTTCTATGTAAGCCTTCTGGCGGGATATGTACCAGTTCCTCGGGGCGACCGTGGCTATGTCCTCGAAGGAGGAAAGGGTATACTCGTAGGCCGACTCCTCCAAGGGGTTCCAGGAGCGGTTCCTTATGAGGGCACCTTCGTAGAGCCCTATGTTGTCCCTCGAGATCCTCGTGAACTTGAGGGTAGTCTTTATGGAAGTGAAGGAGAGCACCGTGAAAGTAAGAAGCAGGAGGGTGACGAACGTGAGGGCGGTGCGGGTCTTCCTCCTCCTCATGTTGGATATCCCTAAGGTGAAGGCAGCGTAGGATGCGCTCACCCTGCCCACATCGGTCTCGTGCACGAGGGAAGTTTCCGTCTGCCTCTTCCTCATCTGTTGGCTGAACTTTGAGGTAATTATCGCTATGACGAGCCCAGCCAACGCCAATATCACGAACGCCAACAGAACCACGAACGGGTTTGAGAGCTGGAAAGCTGGGTGCACGAGCCAGAGCAATACCCATATGACGGCGAATATGGCGGCAAAACCTGCTATCTGCTTCCTTATGTCCGGGAAGGCGAAGAGGAGCCTCTCCCCGAAGTAGGCAGCAGGAAGCACCAAGGCCATGAAGAATATTATCCCCCTTATAACGTCGTTCTGCGTGGACTTCACGTCCGGATACGCCCTGGACTCTATTCCCAGAGCCGCCCTGGTGTGCTTTATGAATTCGTCCCACCTCCTCTCCTTCATGGCCTTCTCGGCCAGGTCGAGCTCCCTTTTTGCCCTCCTGTGCAGGCGGCTGAGGCGGTGGTTCTCTATGGCGTATTTTTTGAGCTGGTTTATCCTCGCCTCGTCCAAGTTCCACATGTCCCTGGCAGCGAGGAAGGAGGTGTACGCGAACGACCCGGGCTTGTCGGTGAGGTAACCTTCGCCCTTGGCCACCTCCGGGTCCTTTGCGCTCAAGGAGTTCAAAAGCAGCAGCCTGAACCCTAAAAGTCCCGCCCCCAGCCCGAGCTTCACCCTAGTGCCCGGACGGGTGAACACCACCCCCACCGGCCTCACCTCGGTGTGCCCCATGGTCTGGGAGGTGGGCTGGGATATGAAGTACCCGAACTCTTCTGGCTCGCTGTCCGCCTCGTCGAAGACCGTAACCTGTGAGAGGTAGCTCAGGTACCTCGGGTCCACCACGTCGTAGAAGTCCGTGGCTATGCAGGGGAACACCACTATCATCCACCTCTTGTCCCTCCAGTCCATGGTGAACTTTATGGGGTACGACTTGTCCCCCTGGACACCTCTGTCGGGCGCGTAGGTTATGTCGCCCGTGAGCGGGTCCATGTAGAAGGCGTGAAGTTCCACGTTCCTCACCCTTATCCTCGTTATCGTGAACCTCCCCTCGTCGTCCACAAGTTCGAAGAAGTTCCCCCTCACACCCTTGTAGGACTTCCTCCTTCCCGTAAGCAGCACTGCCACGGCATCCTTCCTGGGCCTGTCCGGGACGAAGCCCCTCCTGGGGTACACCATGACGCTGCCGTGCAGGGTCATAAGCTCGTCCTTAAGGCGCATCCTGAAGTCGGGGAAGAGCTCGGGATCGTCGAAGGCCTCTTTGAACACGCATGCCAGAAGCTTTGTCTGACGTGCGAGGTTCCCGAAGTCAACCTTGTCGGGGGTATCGAGCGGCGTGTCCACCACGAACCTCGCATCGTTCACGGTGACGAAGGATAGAGCCGGAGTCCCGACGGCCAAGGCCAACTCGCTGTCCACCGAGATCTCACCGGGGACGTAGGTCTCCCAACTCCTCCCCCCTTCGGGGCTTATGCCGTTTACTAGGGCCGTGGAGGGGTCCCTTCCGAGCTCCTGGCACACGTTCCTGGATATCTCTATGAACTTCTTTCCGAAGGGTGCGAAGTAACGCTTGTAGTAGAAGCTCGTGCTGCTGTTCCAAACTCCCAGCTCGTCGGTCTTGGTGGATAGGTCCAGGCCCACGAAGAGCTTTATGGTCGGACCCGGCTCCTCCTTCTCCTTGCCGGTCTTCTCGTCGTACCGGTTGAAGGATTCCGTCATCCTCTTGATGAATGGGCTCACCTTCCTGTCGTGCCTCTGTAGGAAGTCGTCCACCCCCCTAAGCTCCATGTGGTGGGCCGTGGTGGCCAGGAAGAGCAGGGTCCTGGCAGGGGGATGGTTCCTGAAGAACCTCGCAAGCTCGAGCAACGCTGCTATCCCCGACGCCATCTCAGCGCCGGGGGCCAGGGACGGCACGACGGACATCGCATCGTAGTATGCCTCGAGGACTATTATGTCGTTCCTGAGGACAGGGTCGGTCCCTGGTATCCAACCCAATATGTTGTAGGCCGGAACCTTCTCCCAAGTCATCCTGGACCACATCCTCACCTCCAGCTCCCCCTCCTCCAGCCTCCTGAGGATGTGGGAGGCGTCCTCCTTGGAGATCCAGAACCTCGGGGTGCTCAGGGGGACCGAGAGGAACTTGTCCTCGGCCTCGGTGTAGATGGTGGAATCCGGTTCTATAAATATTATGGCCTTGGCCCCGAGCATCGCCACGTTTATCCACCTGTCCCTCGTGTTGAAGTCCAGCAATACTACCTTACCCTCCAGATCCTTCCCGTTTAGGTCCTTGAACTTCCCGCTCCTCCCGTAGACCAACTTCGCCCTTATCCCCTCCACAGGAAGCGTGGGGGTCCTTACGAGGTTGGGCCAAAGCCCGTAGAGCTTTATCCTCCTTCCTTCGTCCGATATCTCCAGGGAAGCCCCGTGGTCCACGGGGACCGTGACCTCGAACTCCTCGGTGCGGACACCTTGGAGACCTATCTCTTTAAACTTCTTAAGTATATACCTTGCAGCCTCCTCGTGCCCCGGGTAGCCCACCACCCTGGAACCGACGCTCGAGAGCACCTCGACCGTGTTCTTCAACCTCGCCTCTCTTATCTCCTCGGCCCACTCCGAGTACCTCGCCCCGACGGAGCCTGCCCAGGCCGAAAGCACGAACGATAGGACGAGCGATCTCATCGGCATCTCCCTCGCCTCCTTAAAGGGTCTACAGTTTTACTCCAAATTTAAGAACTTTTCCCGGAATGTCAAGTCTCGTCAGAAAGGCTCGGCATGCTCGGCACAGGTATGACCGACAATATGATATACTGGATACGACTCCACGAAACCTCTTGACTTCCCGGCCCGACGGTTTTATATTTCTCTCCAGGTGCGCCAGTAGCTCAGCTGGACAGAGCAACGGACTTCTAATCCGTAGGTCGCAGGTTCGAATCCTGCCTGGCGCGCTAAATTAAGATAAGGAGGTGTAAGTTATGCCGTTCTTTTGGTTCTTCGACCCTACCATGGTGTTGCTCATACCTGCGATCATCCTCGCCCTCTACGCACAGGCCAAGGTCAGGGGGGCGTATTCCCAGTTCAGCCGGGTGAGGTCCAGGAGGGGTTACACGGGCGCCAGGGTCGCAAGGGAGCTTCTGGACGCCCACGGGCTGAGCCATGTGGAGGTGGAACCCATCCCTGGCACGCTCACCGACCACTACGACCCGAGGGCTAAGGTACTGAGGCTCTCGCAGGGTGTGTACTACTCAGATTCGTTGGCTGCCGTGGGGGTGGCGGCACACGAGGCGGGCCACGCCGTCCAGCACGGGGTGGGCTACGCTCCCCTCGTCTTCCGCAACCACTTCGTCCCGATAGCCAACTTCGGCTCCATGCTCGCCTGGCCCCTCTTCTTCGTAGGTCTCTTCATGCACGGAAGCTTCCTGGTCAAGCTCGGGATATTGCTCTTTTCGGGCGCCGTGCTCTTCCACATAGTCACCCTTCCAGTGGAGCTGAACGCATCCCGCAGGGCCCTCAACATGCTCTACTCCCTCGGGATCCTCGCCAGGGACGAGATAGCGGGGGCCAAGAAGGTGCTCACGGCCGCGGCGTGGACCTACGTGGCATCCGCCGCCATGGCTATCATGCAGCTTCTGAGGATGCTCATGCTGATGTCCATGTTCGGGAGGGAGGAGGATTGAGCCTCCTCGAGGGGGCCTGAGGGCCCCCTTCTAAGTTTAAGGAGGGGATATGTCGCTTTATGTCGGGGTGGACCTCGGGGGCACGAACATAGTCTCCGGACTCGTGGACGAGGAGGGGAGGATATTGGCCAGGGACAAGAGGCCCACGAGGCAGGACCTGGGCCTGGATGGGTCGCTCGGGCAGATGAAGGAGAGCATAAGGACGGTCGTGGGCCAGGCCGGGGATTCCGTGAGGGCCATAGGCATAGGCTCCCCGGGACCCATAGACCCCTTCGAAGGGGTGGTCCTCGAGCCGGAGAACCTCCCAGCCTGGAGGAACGTGCCCCTGGTGAGGATCGTGGAGGAGGAGTTCGGGGTGCCGGCCTTCCTGGACAACGACGCTAACGTGGCGGCCTTGGGCGAGCAGTGGCAGGGGGCCGGGAAGGGGGTTAAGTTCTTCATGTGCGTCACCTTGGGCACCGGCATAGGCGGCGGAGCAGTCCTCGACGGCAAGCTCCTTCAGGGTTTCAACGGGAACGCTGCCGAGATAGGACACATAACCATAGATTACGACGGTCCTCCATGCCCCTGCGGGAACAGGGGCTGTTTGGAGCTTTACGCATCCGCGACGGGGATAGTTAGGAGGACCAAGGAGAGGATGGAGAGAGAAAGGCCCGAAACCTCCCTCTGGGAGAAGTTCGAAAACCTCACCGCCAAGGACATATCCCAGGCGGCCCACGAGGGGGACGAGTTCGCAAGGAGGATGTACGAGGAGACCGGGTTCCTCTTAGGCGTGGGGCTCGTCAGCGCAATAAACCTATACAACGTCGAGGTGATAGCCCTGGGCGGAGGGATGGCGCATGCGGGGGAGATACTGTTCGAACCTGTAAGGAGGACGGTGAGGGAGAGGGCCCTTCCTGGGGTGAGGGACAAGGTGAGGATAGTGCCGTCCCAGCTCGGGGACGACGCCGGACTCCTGGGGGCCGCCAGGATGGCGATGCAGCAGGCGGAATGATGTTCGTACTTTTGCTTGCAGGGTGCCTCTGGGCTTCGGAACCTCCGAGCCCCGAAGGCGCCCTTTTGCGTTCAGCGATCCTGCCGGGGTGGGGGCAGTGGGCCAACGGACATCCCGTAAAGGGGCTCATGTTGGAGGTGGCGGAGGTGGTCCTCGCCGGGATGGCCTGGAGGGAGTGGAAGGCCGGGCATCCGAGGAGGAGGAACACCTTCATCCTATGGTGGCTCGGGGCCAGGCTCTACGGCATGGCGGACGCATACGTGGACGCCCACCTGAGGGGCTTCGACGAGGGGGAGGACCTCAAGGTTCCGGAGGGGAACAGCCGGATGCGCTCCGCCCGTAGTCGCAAGGGGGGTCCTCCGAGGAACGCCTTAGGGAACCTTTCCGGAAGATGAGGGAGAAGGCCATCCTTGTCGGGCTCTCACTTCCCTTCCAGGACGGGGAGCTCCTCGAGGAGTGCTTGGACGAGCTCGCCAGGCTCGCCGACACAGCGGGGGCGGAAGTCCTCGGTAGGGTGGTCCAGCGCAGGGAAAGGATAGACCCGGCCTACTACATCGGGAGGGGGAAGGCGGAGGAGATATCCGCCAAGGCCAAGGAGCTGGGGCTGGACCTGGTTATATTCGAGGGCGACCTGTCGCCCGCGCAGGTCAAAAATTTAGAGGAGCTCATCCCCGCCAAGATAGTGGACAGGAGCGGGCTCATACTCGACATATTCGCAAGGAGGGCGAGGACAAAGGAGGCGAAGGTCCAGGTCGAGCTCGCTCAGCTGAAGTACCTCCTCCCCAGGCTCACGAGGAGGTGGACCCACCTCTCCCGCCAGGTGGGCGGCATAGGGACGAGGGGGCCGGGGGAGACCCAGTTGGAGGTGGACAGGAGGAGGGTCCGCCAGAGGATATGGAAGCTCTCCAAGGAGCTGGAGAAGATAGAGAGGGCGAGGGCCATAAGGAGGAAGGGAAGGGAGGGGGCGTTCAGGGTGGCCCTGGTCGGGTACACCAACGCAGGCAAGTCCACCCTTTTAAACGCCCTCACCCACGCAGATGTCTTCGTGGAGGACAGGCTCTTCGCCACCCTGGACGCCACCACGAGGAGGATGTGGGTGGACGGCCATGTGGCGCTCCTGACCGACACCGTGGGGTTCATCAGGAGGCTCCCCCATCATCTTGTAGCCTCCTTCAGGAGCACCCTCGGCGAGGTGCAGGAGGCGGACCTACTGCTGCACGTGGCTGACGTGAGCCACCCGGCCTGCGAGGAACAGATAGCTTCGGTGAGGGAGGTCCTGGAGGACCTCGGGGTAGGCGGCAAGCCTGCGATACTCGTGCTGAACAAGGTGGATCTGTTGGAAGGTCGAGGGTTTTTGGAGAGGATGCTCCTCCAACATCCCGGCGCGGTCCCCGTTTCTGCGAAGGAGGGGACCGGGCTGGACCAGCTCCGCAGGGCTATATCCGAACATATGAAACTGGGACGTACGACGGTCAGAGGCTGAGGGAGGGATTTGACCGAGCAGGTAGTTTCCCTCTTAAGAGGACTTCCGGCAGAGGCCGTGGCCTTCCTGATAGCCACGGTCCCGATCGCAGAACTGAGGGGTGCGATCCCATGGGCCCTGACGCCACCTCCGCTTGGAGGAGGTCTGAGCTGGCAGGAGGCATACATCTGGTCGGTCATGGGGAACCTCCTCCCGGTCCCGTTCCTCCTCTGGCTTTTGGAGCCGCTCTCCGGTAGGCTCAGAAGGTGGGGGCCTGTGGACAGGTTCTTGGAGTGGCTCTTCGCCCGCACGAGGAGGAGGGGGAAGCTCGTGGAAAGGTACGGACCTTTGGGGCTCGTGCTCTTCGTGGGCGTCCCCCTTCCAGTAACGGGGGCGTGGACAGGGGCCGTGGCAGCCTTCATCTTCGGTGTGCCCTTCAGGAGGGCCCTTCCCGCCATAGCCTTCGGTGTGATGTTGGCAGGGGTGGTAGTGACCCTGGCCTCCTTGGGGGTCCTCGGTGCGGTAAGGGCCTTGTTCTAAGGCTATTGACATCCATCCACATTTTGGTTAATTTAGCTTCGAAAGAAGCCTCCGGGGGGAGCAGTTCCAGAGGAGAGGTGTTGAGGGTGTTGAGAAAGTTGGCGTGTTCTGTGGCCATATCGATCGTCCTCGTTTCCTTGGCCTACGGGCAGGAGAAGGGAGGAGCTGGCTGGTTCACGTTCGGGATGAAGGTTGTGGACTTCGGGGATCTTAAGCAAGAGCTTGCAAAGAGGGGCTTCGGAAAGCCCGAAGCTAAAAACTCGTTCCTCGGAGGAGGAGGTTACGGGGTCATAAGGGGCAAGGTATTGCTCGGAGGAGAGGGTGCTGGCTTCAGCCAGGACGTGAGCAGTGACACCCTTAAGGCCACCCTGGCAGGAGGGTACGGCTTCTTCGACGTGGGATACTTGGCTTACTCCAGGGAAAACTTCAGGCTCTTCCCGTTCTTTGGGATAGGAGGAGGAGCTCTGGCGCTCAGGATAGCGGAGAGGGGGCCCATGCCCACGTTCTCCGAGGTCCTCGACAACCCTAAGCGTGAGGTTGAGATATCTGCCGGAGGGATGTTGTTTCAGGTGGGGTTAGGTCTGGACTACATGCTCACGCTCAAGGAGAAGGAAGGGGGGTTCATATTTGGGCTCAGGGCGGGGTACATACTGGCTCCGACCAAAGCGGACTGGAGGATGGCCGACAGGGACGTGCTCGGCGGACCCGACGCAAGGCTCACCGGACCTTACATCTGCCTCACCTTCGGAGGTGGGGGGACGGCCAAGTAACCGATGAGCAAAGTCATAGCTATAGCGAACCAGAAGGGGGGGGTAGGTAAGACCACGACGGCGGTCAACCTCTCGGCCTGTCTTGCGGCAGCGGAGCGCCGCACCCTCTTGGTGGACATAGACCCCCAGGCCAACGCCACGAGCGGCCTCGGATTCTCCAAGGAAGATGTTAAGGAGAGCATCTACGAGGTCCTCCTGGAGGAGATGCCGCTCTCGTCCGCCCTCAGGGACACCGAGATCCCCTACCTCCAGCTCGTGCCGTCGCACATCCGCCTCATAGGGGCCGAGCTCGAGCTTGCCGATATGGAGGACAGGGAGAAGAAGTTGAGGAAGGCCTTGGAGGGGACGAGGGACGATTACGAGTTCGTCCTCATAGATTGTCCTCCCTCCTTAGGGCTTCTGACCCTCAACGCCCTCACAGCGGCGGATTCCGTCCTCATACCCATCCAGTGCGAATATTACGCATTAGAGGGCCTCACCCAGCTGCTGAACACTGTCCACCTGGTCCAGCGCCACCTCAACCCCTCCCTCCGCATAGAGGGATTCCTCCTTACCATGTACGATTCCAGGCAGAACCTGTCCCGCCAGGTTCTGGAGGAGGCGAGGTCGTACTTCGGGGACAAGGTGTACAGGACCGTGATCCCCAGAAACGTGAGGCTTGCGGAGGCTCCGAGCTTCGGCAAGCCCATAATCCTATATGACATCTTATCCTCCGGGGCCCAGCACTACATGAGGTTGGCGAGGGAGGTAATAGAAGATGGCCAGAAGGGCGTTAGGTAAAGGGCTCGGTGCCCTCCTCCCTGAGCTTTCGGAGGGTTCAAGGGTCCAACAGATACCCGTGGCCGACATAGAGCCCAACCCATTCCAGCCCAGGATGAACCTCGACGAGGCCGGGATAGAGGAGCTCAAGCGCTCCATCCAGGAGAAGGGGGTCATACAGCCCATCGTGGTGCGTAGGCTCGAGGGAGGGAGGTACCAGATAGTCATAGGGGAGAGGCGTTGGAGGGCCGTGAAGGAGGCAGGGATGGAGACCATCCCTGCGATAGTCAGGGATGTCTCCTCGGTCGAGGAGATGATAGAGCTCGCCCTCGTCGAGAACATCCAGAGGGAAGACCTGAACCCCATAGACGAGGCCAACGCATACAAGGTCCTGATGGAGGAGTGCAACCTCACCCAGGAGGAAGTGGCCAAGAGGGTGGGGAAGGACCGCTCCACCGTGGCGAACCTCCTGAGGCTCCTCAAGCTTCCGGACGAGGTCCAGGAGCGCATACTCGACGGAGAACTTTCCATGGGCCACGCCAGGGCCCTCCTCTCCCTGGACGACCCCGAGGAGCAGGTGAGGCTCTGCAGGGAGATAATAAAGAACGGATGGTCGGTCCGTAAGGTGGAACATATAGTGAGGGCGAGGAGGGAGCCTAAGAAAGAAGTGAAGCCCAAGGACAAGGACCCGATCATCAGGGATCTGGAGGAGAACCTCCAGAGGGCCCTCGGCACGGCCGTGAGGATAATAAAGGGGGGTAGGAAGGGGAGGATAGAGATAGAATTTTACTCGGACAGGGACTTGGAGAGATTGATCTCCCTACTGACCAGGTAGGGGCGTCCTCGGACGCCCCTTTTAAATAGGGGAAGACCCACTTGGGAAAGCCGAGAGAGACAGAATGCAGGAGAGCGAAGCTTTGGATCTGAAGGAGGTGCTCGGGAAGGCAGAGGAGCTGAGGGAGGGGTGCAGGTTCTCAGAGGCCTTATCCTTCTTCCTGAAGGCCCTGTCCCTCTGCCCGGACGACGACCTCCCGGACAGCCTCTTCTGCCATCTGAGGGCAGGGGACTGCCTCAGGATGTTGGGAAGGTTCCCCGAGGCGCTCTCCCACTACGAGCGTGCCGAGGAGATATCCCTTAAGCTCGAAAGCGACTGGGACAGGGCCGACGCCCTGGTCGGGAAGGGCCTCTCCCTGAGGGGCATGGGGAGGTATGGGGAGGCGCTGCCATACTTCGACGAGGCGAGGAGCATATACATGACCTACGGCGATCCTGCAGGAGAATCTTACGCCCTCTGGGCAGCCGGCGGAAGCCTCAGGGCCATGGGGGAGCTCGAGAGGGCACAGAAGTTCCTGGAGGAGGCGCTTTCGCTTGCCGAGGAAGCCGACGACCCCTCAGCCCGGGGCTACGCCCTGTGCGCGCTCGGCGGCCTTCTCAGGGTGAGGGGAAGGTACGAGGAATCCCTGGAGAAGTATTCGAGGGCGAACGAGGTCCTCTCGAAGGAGGGCGACACGTTCGGCGTCGCCTACTCCTTCTGCGGAATAGCGAACGCGAACAGGACCTTGGAAAACTACGACCTCGCCTTCAAGTACTACGAGGAGGCGACCGAACGCTACAGAAAAATAGGGGATAAGCCGAGCTACGCTTATACGGTCTGGGGGAGGGGGACCGCCCACAAGATGGTTGGGGAGCTCGAGAGGGCCGAGGAGGACTTCTCAGAGGCCGAGGCCCTCTTCCGTGAGGTCGAAGACCTCCGTGGGACTGTCTACGCGAGGCTAGGGCTAGGGGAGGTGGCGATCCTGAGGGGGGAGAGGGAATCCGGGGTCAGGCTCCTGAGGGAGGCCTTAGAGTCCGCACGTAAGCTTCCCTTAGAGAGGCTCCACGCAGAACTCCTCCTGAGCTTAGCCGAAGGTGGGAGGGCGGAAGCCCTGGTGGAGGAGTACAGGAGGATGGGAACGGAGTTCCCCCAAAGGTTGGAACTTCCCCTGAACATACCTTA